>JALYVP010000041.1 GCA_030853185.1 Actinomycetota bacterium
CCCTCGGGGCGCGGCCCGCTCGGCGGCGACCGCCGGCTCGACGTAGGGGGCGGGGGGTCCGGCCAGGGCGAGGATCTCCTCGGAGCCGGGTCGCACCGTCACCGTCGTGGGACGGATCCCCGCCTGCCTGGCCAGGGAGCGAACGTCGCCGGTCTGCTCCGGCAGGGCCACGGTGATGACCGTCCCGCCGGCGCCGGCGCGCGCCGTGCGACCGGAGCGGTGCAGGTACGCCTTGTGCTCCGTCGGGGGATCCACATGGATCACGAGCGCGATGTCGTCGACGTGGATGCCCCGGGCCGCGATGTCGGTGGCTACCAGCACCCGGGTGGTGCCGTCGGTGAACGCCGAGAGGTTGCGCTCGCGAGCGCCCTGGCTCAGGTTGCCGTGCAGTTCGACGGCGGGGATGCCCGCAGCGGAGAGTTGCTTGGCCAGGCGTTTGGCCGTGTGCTTGGTGCGCATGAACAGCAGGCTGCGCTCCTGGCCGGCCGCCAGCTCCTGGACGACGGCCTGCTTGTCGGCGAGTGAAACCGAGAACACGTGGTGGCTCATGGTGGACACGGGCGCCAGGACCGGGTCGACCGAATGGGTCGCCGGATCATGGAGGTACCGTTTGACGACCACGTCCACGCCGTTGTCGAGGGTGGCGGAGAACAGCATCCTCTGACCGCCTCGGGGCGTCCGGTCGAGCAGGCGCTTCACCGCCGGCAGAAATCCGAGGTCGGCCATGTGGTCGGCTTCGTCGAGGACGGTGATCTCGACGGCCGAAAGATCGCAGTGACCCTGGCCGACGAGGTCCTCGAGGCGTCCGGGGCAGGCGATCAGCACGTCCACTCCACCCGCCAGGGCCTTCACCTGAGGGTTCTGGCCCACGCCGCCGAAGACCACCGTGGCCGTCAGTCCGGCGGCTCGGGCCAGGGGCTCGACCACGGCCAGGACCTGGTTGGCCAGCTCCCGGGTGGGGACGAGCACCAGCGAGCGGGCCTGGCCGGCCCGGCGGTTGCCGCCGGTCAGGCCGGCGACGACGGGGATGGCGAAGGCGAGGGTCTTGCCGCTCCCGGTACGGCCCCGGCCGAGGACGTCGCGCCCGGCGAGGGTGTCGGGCAGGGTGGCCACCTGGATGGGAAAGGGGCGGTCGATGCCTTGGCCGGCCAGGCTGGTGACCGTCGACGCCGGGACGCCGAGGTCGGCGAACGACTGGTTGGATGGGAGCGACGAGCTGGTCACGGCGCGCGCCGGGGTGGCCGGCTCGGCGACGACCGGCGCGAGGCCGGCAGGGCGGTCGGTCCGTCGGGGACGACGGGAAGGACGGTGGGTGCTCATGGACAGGGGAAGATCCTTGGTTGGGGGCGGCGGTGCCGTGGTCGGCGAAGCCGGGAGCCAGAGCTCCGGCGCAGCACCACGAACGCCTCTGGCCCCAGCGTAGGGGCCACGGCGACCTTCGCCGCCCGGAGGCGCCAACCAGGTGAGAGGATGACGGGGCTGATGGCTGACCTGAACCCGCCGGCGGATCGAGCCGGATTCCTGCGCCACCTCGGGGCCAGCTCTGCCACCTGCGCGGATCTGCAGGACCGGCTGGCCGCCCTGCCCGAAGCGACGGTCGCCGGACGGGTGATCCGCGCCGAGCGCAGCAGCGCCGAGGTGGCCACCGTCGCGGGCCCAGTCCGGGCCACGTGGGGCGAACCCGTCTGCACCGGGGACTGGGTGCTGGTGGAGGTGGTGGCGCCGCTCATCGACGAGGCGGAACCGACGGCCAGTGGCCGAGCTGGCGGCGTCGGGCGGGTCGTGTACCTCCAGCCGCGACGCACCGCCTTCGTCCGCCGGTCGGCCGACGCCGACCGCCCGCAGGTGCTGGCCGCCAACATCGACGAGACCTGGATCGTGGTCCCCGCCGATCACCCGCTGTCACCTTCCCGGATGGAACGCACCCTCGTGTTGGCGTGGGAGAGCGGCGCCGACCCGGTCCTGGTCGTCACCAAAGCGGATCTGGGCACGCCCGAGGCGGCCGCCGCCGCGACGGGGGTGATGGCGTCGGTGGGACCGGCCATCCCGGTGATCGCGGTGTCGTCGTTCACCGGCGACGGGATGGCCGAGCTGGCGGGCCGGGTCGGACCGGGGCGCACCGCCGCTCTGCTGGGATCGTCCGGGGCGGGCAAGTCGTCGTTGGTCAACGCCCTGGTCGGCGCGGCTGTGGCCGCCGTCGGGGCGTTGCGCCCCGGCGACGGCAAGGGGCGACACACCACCAGCTGGAGGGAGCTGATCGTTCTTCCCGCCGGCGGGGCCGTGATCGATACGCCCGGCCTGCGCAGCATCGGCATGTGGGTGGACGAGGGCGGTTTGGCGGCGACGTTCGCCGACATCACCGACCTGGCCGGCTCCTGCCGGTTCACCGACTGCGGTCACGACCACGAGCCCGGCTGCGCCGTCCTGGCCGCCATCGCCGACGGATCCTTGGAACGCCGCCGGCTGGACAGCTACGTCAAACTCGGCCAAGAGGCGGCCGACGCCGAGCAGCGCCACCTCATCCGTCTGGAGGACGCGCAGCGCCGGGCGGCGGACGCCGTGACCCGAAAGATCCGCAAGCGGGACCGGCTGCGCTGAAAACGTCAGGAAGGCCGGCCCGCCGTTGTCGCCCCCGGGACCTCGACCAGCCGGCCGGTCTCCACCTCGAAGATGTAGCCGTAGATGGGGATCCGCGCCGGGACAAGGGGGTGGGAACGGATGCGGGTGACGTCGGCGACCACGCTCTGGGCGTTGTCGGCGAACGTGAGCCAGTCGACGTAGTCCCCCTCGGACGACCCGGGACCGGTTCCGACGTCCTCGAAGCCGTGCTCGCCGATCTGCGCCGTCTCCAGGCTGCTGGCCAGAAGGCTGCGCATCACCTCATCAGTGAACAACAGCATGCCGCAGCCCGAGTGGTGGATGACGAACCACTCCCGGGTGCCGAGGAGCTTGTAGGAGATGACCAGCGACCTGATGGCGTCGTCGCTGGCCCGACCACCGGCGTTGCGGATGACGTGGGCGTCACCTTCGCTCAGCCCCGCGTACTTGGCCGGGTCGAGGCGAGCGTCCATGCAGGTGAGGATGGCGAACTGCCGGGCGGGTGGGACGGCCAGCTCCGCCTTGGAGCCGAACGAGGCGGCATAGGCCTCATTCGCTTCGAGGACCTCATCGCGAACGGTCATGGGAGCCTTCCTGTCGGTGGCGGAACCGCCGGTCGCCATTAATACGACCAACGCGGTCATCTTTATGGAGAATGACCTCGTCGTCAAGAAGAGGGGGAGACTGCAGGCGCCAGTCCTCCAGCTCGGGCAGCGTAGGGTGCGGCCGTGGACAACGAGGGAAACGGGCGGGGCCGGACCGGCCGGTGGCGCCGACGCAGCCCGTGGATCGTAGCGGCCGCGTTCAGCATCAGCGGCGTCGTCCACCTCGTTCACCCCACGACCTTCACGCGCATCGTGCCTGACTTCCTCCCGGCCAGGACGGCCCTGGTCTATGCCAGCGGGGTGGCCGAGCTGGCCTGCGCCGCCGGGCTGTGGCGCCGGGCCCGGTGGGCCGGCATCGCCGCCGCCGTCCTCCTTGTGGCCATCTGGCCGGCAAACCTGCAGATGGCCATCAACGCCCAACACGGCCACGTCGTCGCTACCAAGGTCGAGGATTGGATCCGCTTCCCGTTGCAGCTCCCCCTCATCTGGTGCGCCCTGCAGGCCCGGCGGCGATGAGCGCTGGTCCCTGGGTTCTGGCCGGCCAGCCGCCCCTATGCTGTGGACGTCGCAGACCACGACGCCCAGCTGGCCGACCAGCCCAGGAGAGGTGTCAGAGGCGGGAGTCGTCTCCGGGGTCGGATACCGCATGCAGCGCTCTCTCTCCAGACGGAGCGCAAGCTACGACTCGGACCAGGCCATTCGCACCGATGATCTCCCTAGTCCGGCGGTGACCGCCCTAGGGTTGGCCGGTGGATCAGGTCCTCGTCGGGCGCGGGAGCGAGCTGGCCACCCTGGAGGCGGCCCGGCAGGACGGGGCCTTGGACTACGGGCTGGTCGACCAGCTGGCCGGCGCCGCCTGGGCCGGGGAGGACTCCGGTCGGTCGGCCGATACCCTGACGATGGGGTCGCGCCTGCTTGCTCAGCTGACGTCCTCGATCACCGCTTCCGTGCTCGGCGCGAGCTCCCGCGGCCGGCTGGCGGCCAGGCTCCACCCCTGACACCGGCCCTGTGGGACCCAGCAGGCATCACCGGCGCGGTCGAGGCGGGTGACGGCCGCCGGCCTCGACTGCTACGGTCCGCGGTCGGATAACCCGGCCGGCTCCGGGCGGGTTAGGAAGGAGAAGGACCGTGGGCCCCAAGGCGCCATGCCTGGCTGTCGAGGCGGCGACGTGTTGACGTCGACGTTGCCCCGAGGCGAGGAGAACAGCTCCGGCGATGACGTCTCGATCCTCGAGCGCCACCCGGGGACGGCCCGTCGCCCGGTGCGCGTCGTCGTTCGCCAGCGGCGTGTCGTTGTCACCCTGGCAACGGTGGCCCTGGCCTCCGGGGTGGTCGGAGCCTGGGGCCACGCCCCCGTGGCCTGGGCGCCGGCCGGAGTGGCCATGGCCCTGATCGCTGGGTACCTGGCCGCCGTCGCTCGGGTGCGGCGCCTGGCCGCCGAACGGGAGATGACCGTCGCCTTCGGTCCCGGAGATGGCGGGACCTGGGCCGGCCAGGCGCCGGACCAGGCGCTTCGCGCCGACGGCAACGATGTGGACCCGGTGCTGGAGGCGACCGCCAGGCGCGGCGCGGTCGCCGCCTTCGTCGCCGCCTCGTTGCTCGGTTGGCTGCTCACACCCGTCGTCGCTCTCATCCGACTGGGGCGCGGCGACCTCAGTGATCTGCGCAGCCGGGGAGTGCTGGACCGTTTGGTGCAGGCGCAGCGGTACGGCCGCTCGCAGTCGCTCAAGGTGCTGACCGTCTCGGTCGCCGCTACCGCCGGGGTGACCGGCGTCGGCATGGTTGCCAACACGGCCATGGCCGGGGCCACCCCGGCCGCGGCTACGGCCAAGCTGTCGGGGTCGGGCCTGGCCGCATCCGCCGGCGCGCCGAGCCGGTACACGGTGCGGCCCGGCGACACCCTGAGTGCCATCGCCGAGCAGTACGGCACCACCGTGTCCGCGCTGGCGACGGCCAACGGCGTCGCCCACCCGGACCACATCCTCACCGGCCAGGACCTGACCGTCTCCCTGTCCCCGTACACCGTCCGCCCGGGCGACACCCTGGGCGCCATCGGAGCGCGCTACGGCCGGTCGGTGGCCGCCCTGGTCTCGGCCAACGCCGTTGCCGACCCGAATGTCATCGTGGTCGGCCAGATCCTCCACGTCGGGGGAGGGAACCTCCCAGCTGCTGCTCAGCCCACGGCGCCGGCTGCTCCGGTGGCGACGACTGCCGCCGCTGGCGTCGGGGCCGTCCCTTCGGCGGCCGCGGTCACGGTCGCCCCTACGGCGGCGGCGCCGCCTCTGGTCGGTTCGGGGACCTACACGGTGCGCGCCGGTGACACGCTGGCGGGCCTCGCATCGCGGTTCCATGCGTGGACAGCGTCGCTGGTGGCCGCCAACCATCTGTTCAGCGCCGATGCCATCACCGCCGGTCAGGTGCTGCACGTCGGCGGCCAGGGGCCGAGCGCGGCTCCGCCTGCTCATGCTCCGGCGGCATCGGTGGTGCCGCCGTCGCCGCCACCACCAGCATCGGTGCCGGCGCCGCCGGCTGCCGCACCGAGCGCCCCCGCCCCCGCTCAGACCGCCGGATCGTCGCTCGGGACCTTCGTGGTCACCTGCTACGACGACCACGGGGCCACGGCCAGCGGGGCCATGACCGGACCGCAGACTGTAGCCGTGGACCCGTTGGTCATTCCCCTGGGAACCACCATCGACATCCAGGGTGTCGGCACCAGAGTGGCCCAGGACACCGGCGGGGCCATCAAGGGCCACCGCCTCGACGTCTGGGAACCGAGCGCCGCCCAGTGCGACGCCTTTGGCGTCGAGACCCTCCAGGTCAGCCGGCCGTAGGGCGTCCGGCTCAACCCTCGTTGCGGTTCAACGGGATTGGGTGGCCAGGCGCAAGCCGAATCCGATGAGGACCACGCCGGTGAGCCGTTCCAGGCGGCGTTGCATCCGGGGATGGCGGAGCCACCCCACACCGTGCACGACCATCCAGATGATGGGCGCCCAGCCAGTTGCCGGTCTCGATCGCGAACCACACCTCGAGCAGGAGGGAGAAGTCACGCACCGAGACCCCGGCGGGGATGAAGCTGGGCAGGAACGCAACGAGAAGACGCCGATCTTGGGGTTGCACACGTTGGAGATCACACCGTTGAGATACGCCCGCGGCAACCGGGCCTCGATCGCCTGGTGAGACGACGATCTTGTGTCGGGGTACGCTGCTGGCCTCGGTCCTCCAATGGGAGTGGCCGGGTTCCTCGTGGAGAGCCCATGGCCGTAGACAGCAGGCGCGCCGGGTCATCCCTGGCGGCAGGAGGCTTCTCGTCGTGGACGGCCGGGATGCTCGGCGCCATCCGTGGCCAACATGCATCGGATGTGCCCTGCGAGGGCTGCACGGCCTGCTGCACGTCGTCCCAGTTCGTCCACATCGGGCCCGACGAGACGGACACGCTCGCCCACATCCCCGCCGAGGTGCTGTTCCCCGCGCCCCGACGGCCGGCCGGCCACGTCATCCTCGGCTACGACGAGCGCGGGCATTGTCCGATGCTGGTCGACGGACGGTGCTCGATCTACGAGCACCGTCCCAGAACCTGCCGCACCTACGACTGCCGGGTCTTTCCCGCGGCCGGGCTTGCACCCGCGGGCGACGACAAGATCCTGATCGCCCGCCAGGCCCGGCGGTGGCAGTTCAGCTACGGGACCCCGGCGGACCGGGACCGCCACGAGGCCGTCCAAGCGGCCGCCACCTTCCTGGCCCGGCACACCGAGCTGCTTCCTCCGGGCGCGTCGACCGCGGACGCAACCCAGCTGGCGGTGCTGGCGATCGAGATCCACGATCTCTTCGCGAGCAGCACCGGAGACGCAAGCGGGTCGGTCGTCGGCGAGCCAGACCCCGAGGTTGTACGGGCCCGGTTGGGCCCGCTCTACCGCCGCTGATATCGCCAGTGGTAGGCGAGGCCGTTGGGTTACGTGTTCGCTCCTCGCCCGGCAACGACCCAGCGGTCGACGATCGTGCCGTCAGCGGTGATGATCAGCTCGTCGGCCAGGTTGACCGCAGCACAGACATGGTTCGGTGCCACCCGGAGCGTCGTTCCGAGCCCCGGAAGCGGGTCGCCGTGCGGGAAGACGACGGTTGCGTGGTGCTCGGACAGGGCGGTCACCCGGGCACCAGGGTGGTCGACCAGCCGGCCGGCGCCGGTCGTCCATGCCGGGCGGTCGGCCCCCAGGACCTTGCTCCCGGCATCGAGCACGACCTGCCTCCCTGAGCGACTGACCACCGTCGCCGCCGCGGTGAGAGCGACGTCATCGAACCCGCAGGTCCCCAACTCGACCTGCTGGGCGTCGTTGAAGGCGTAGACGCCCGGTCGTATCTCGTTGAGGACGTCCTGATGGGCTCCAGCGGCCGTCGGCGTCGACCCACCGCTGCGGACCTTGACGTCGACGCCGGCGCGGCGTAGGGCGATTGCTGCCTGTTCAAGGGTGCGGGCCTCGTCGGAAGCAGCCCGAGGTGGAGCGCCGGGCTGGTAACCGTGTCCCGGAAAGGTGAAGACTCCGGATACGCGCAGGCCCGCTCGAACAGCGGCGACGGCGACGTCTCCGGCCTGCTCGGCGGGGACACCGGTGCGGTGGTGCCCACTGTCGACCTCGACGAGCACCTCGAGCTCGGTGCCGGCCGCTGCTCGACCCAGGACGGCCGCGCCCTCGGCCGAATCGACGCCGGCCCGAATGACGGCTTGCTCGGCCAGGGCCCGAAGTCGGTTTCCACGCGCCCCCGCCGCCCACACAGGGTAGGCAATGAAGAGGTCGGTGACGCCGGCGCCCATGAACAGCTCCGCCTCGGCGACGGTGGCCACCGTCAGCCCGGTCGCTCCCAGGTCGAGCTGGCGGAGGGCGATCTCGACGCACTTGTGCGTCTTGGCATGAGGTCGTAGCGCCAGCGACCGTGACCGGGCGCTCGCCGCCATGGCCCGCAGGTTCTGGTCGAGCACCGGGGCATCGACGACGAGGCACGGGGTCTCCAGGTCCTCGGCCACAGATGTCAGTCTTGCCCACCAACGACGGTCAGGCTGATCGGGTTGGCGGGCGGCGGCCGGGGAGGGATCGAGGCCACGTCAGGCCTCATCGCCGCTGTGAGCCTGTGGGTCGCAGGCGGGTGGAGGGTCGGGCGCCTCTCACCCTGACCAGGGTCCCCTGCTCTCGAATCGCGGCAGGTGCGTCCGCCGGGGCGTACTGTACGCCGGGGGCAGAGGAACAGATCAGGGAGACGTCGAGATGGCAGACACGTTGAACCACGCCGAGTTGGACCGCATCGAGATCGACGATCTGGCCGGAATGGGACGGGTCGACATCGATGACGTGCTCGACTACGTCCACGTCCCGACCGCCCAACTGCCACCCTATCTGGACCTCTATGACCGGTATCTCCGGCAACGGTGGAACGTCAATGAGTTGGATTTCTCCCAGGACCGGGTGGACTGGACCGAGAAGATGACCGACGACTCCCGAAACTCGTTTCTCTCGATCGCCTCCGGCTTCCACCATGGGGAACGACAAGTGGAGGCGGAACTGGCGCCCCTGCTGTTCGGCGTCCCCGAGGACTACAAGATCTTCCTGACCAGCCATCTGGAGGACGAGGCCCGCCACACGATCTTCTTCGACCACTTCTACCGTCAGGTCGTCGGCCTCGAAGGCGACGGGATCATGGACATCCTGGACGGCTCGTGGCAGTACATCCAGGAGACGTTCGTCGGTCCGTTCGGCCTGCTCGCCTACCTGAGCGACGACCTTCGTCGGCGACCCTACGACAAGCACCTGCAGATGCAGTACGCAACCACCTACATGATCTGGATCGAGGGCGTCCTGGCCCTGTCGGTGATGAAGATCACCCTCAACTACGCCCGGGACTTCAAGGTCCTCCCCGCCTACTACACCGGCTTCACGGCCACCTGCCGGGACGAGGCCCGTCACGTGCAGGGCGGCATGCGCTTCGTGCGCCAGCTCCTCGACGAGGATCCGCGCTACGTCAAGGACATCCACGAGACGCTGCGAACGCTCCTGACCATGAGCGCGGCCCGCTCGGGCTACGTCTACTACGAGCCGTTGGGCTGGTCGGAGGAGCGAGTCCAGGACCTGTTCATGGATCAATTGCACAAGAAGCTGACCATGGTCGGGGTGTCCCTCCCCGCCGACCTGGAAACCATGCTGTCGATGGCCAAGCCGACGTTGGCAGGAGGATGACCCAGGAGCGCTTCATGACGTCGGGGTGGGCGGCGGCGTGCCGGCACCGGGCCAACGCCTGGCCGGATCCTGCCTACAAGGCCACCAAGCTGCAGGACTTCTGGGACTGGATCGCCATGGTGCGGCCCTTCGTCACCGGCGTCGTGGCCTTCACCGTGCGCAAGGCGCCCTCAGGCGCCGAAGGCGACACCCTGGCCTTGGACTTCGCCGAGGGCGTGGTGACGGCGGCCGCCATCACCTCCCGAGCCGAGGCCGAGCCTCGGGCCACCTTCCTCCTCGCCGGAGCACTCGAGGACTGGACGGACCTGCTGAACGGGTTCGATCCCGGCAAGACGATCATGTATCGCAAGCTGCTGCTCGAGAAAGGGGAGACCCTTCAGTTCTTCATGGCCGCGTTCTTCTGGACGGAGTTGCTGGCCGCCATCCAGACGGTGCCCACCGAGCTACCCGCTCCCGTCTGATCCTCCTGCCGTCAGGCCTCAGTGACCTTGATGACCCCGTAGATCACACCTGGGATGTGGCCGAGGAGCTGGAGCAGGAGCGCCCAGAGCACCGCCATGCACGGACCCTTCTTGATGAGCACGGCGAGAAACGGCAGGAAGAAGCAGAGAACGATGAGCGCGATCTTCATGGCTCGACGATAGCGACCGGACGCCTTGGGCGGTACGGCTGAACGGAGGAGGAAAGGGATCTGATGGCGGGAAGACTTGACGGCAAGTGGCGCTGATCACCGGAGCGGCCCGGGGCCAGGGTCGAAGCCACGCCATCCGACTGGCCCGGGACGGCGCGGGACGTGATCGCCATCGACATCTGCCGGCAGATCGAATCGGTCGCCTACCCCTGGCGACACAGGATGACCTGGCCCGGACCGTATCCGAGGTGGCCGATCAGGGAACCGCCTTCGCTCACATCGAAGGCCCGCTTCGTCCACGAGGGCTTCATCTGCAGGGACCGACCTTCGGCGACGGCAGTCCAGATGCGGTTGACCGGGGTGTGATCACCCGAGCAACCGGGATCTCGCCGCCGGCGCTGCCCACCGTCATGAGGGCTTCGGACCAGCCCGACGGTTCGAAGCGATACGTCTGAGCGGGCTTGGCGGTCGGCTCGGTTGTCACCGACCCTGAGAACAGGGCGAACCGCAGTTGCATCGATGCAATCGACCTACCGTTCTCGGTCACCGCGACACGGTGGCCGGAAAGCCCTCTGGCCGAGCTTCCAGCATCACAAGCCGCCCTGGTGGAGTCGCGATCAGGCTAGTGGGTCGGCGCCGTGAAGCTCTGTTGTTGAAGACCGTGAGCGGGCTTCTGGTCACCCATCTGCCGGGTCTCGACGGGAAGACCGTCGATGTAGGTGACGTAGTTGGTGCGCACGGCGGGGATGGTGTCGCCGGGCACGATGGTCCCGACGAGGTTGAGGGGATCGGTGGCGTTGACGACCACTCGCTCGTCGGACCTGGGCGTCTTGCGGATCTGGTTGAGTTGCTCGGCGGCCTCGGGCAGGGCGTACTGCTCGCCGCTGAACCCGGTCACGAACCGCCCGCCCCGGACCAGCCCACGGTCCTCGAGACGGCGCAGTGCCCACAGGATGTCCCGCCATGGCAGCCGGAGCGAATCGCGGACCGCCAGGTCCCGGAACACCACGCCCCAGCGGTTGAGGAGTTGCTCGGCGACGGCCTCGGCCAGGTCGTTGCGATCGACGGCTGTGTCGGGGGGCGGCACGAGCGCCCATCGACCGGCACCGCCTCCGCCAGCCCGACCGCCGCGGCCGAGCCGAGACATCCGGCGTGAGCCCGAAAGGGGCCGAGACGTCGCCACCTTTGCTCTGATGGCGCTGAAGCCGTCGCACATGAGCAAGCCCTGGGTGACCCCTCCCCACAGTCCATGGGTGACGTCTTCGGGGAGGCGGCCGGTGGCGGCCGTCAGGTCGGCGAGGAACGAGGCACCCCGCTGCCGTAGGGAGGTGATGATCTCGGCGGTGGCGCCGACCGACGGCTCGGTGGGCGAGTAGCTGTCCCGAGCGGCGGTGACCATCCAGGGCAGGTCCGCCCGGAACACGACGGCGATGGGTGTCGCCTTCGACGGCGCGGCGACGGGCACGTCGCCTTCTGGACGCGGTCGGGGGGCGAGGCGGAGCCATGCCACAGCCCCGTCGTGGCAGAGTTGGTCCAACCGGGCAGGCTCGTAGTGGCGGACCCGCCGGCCCAGCATCTCCGGTTCCCAGGCCACGGCCGCCGCCTCGAAGCCCTGGAGCTGCTCGATGACCGAAACGAGCCCGGCGTCACCGCCGAGCTGGGTGCCCGGCGCGAGGTGCTGCCAGCGCAGCAGGAACCGGACGAAATCCTGGGCAGAAGTGGCGCGGGTCCTGTCGCGACGGGATCGCCGGGAGTAGGCGTGCATGCGGGCCAGAAGACGTCGGGCGACCCACTCGACGGTGTCGAGGTCCCCCGAGGAGCGGTATTGGCCCTGCATGGCAAAACCGTCGTGCTGCAAGGCGGCGAGTGCGAGTGCAACGGTGCTGGGAGCCAGGCTGGTATCTCGTGCGAGTTGGGCGGCGGTCGTTATCCCGGCTGACTCCAGATGGCCGCGGATCATCCGGGTTGCGGCGGCGTGCTCACCACTCAGGGCGGCGCGAGCGTCGCCGGCAGCTTCGCTGACGCACCACAGCTCGGTTCCATTGACGGCGACGGTCTGGCCTCGGCCCCGCTCGACCAGGTCGGTCCACAGAGGCCGCCAGTCGGCTCGGGGCGGAAGGGCAACGAGGGCGGAGAGGAGGTCGTGGAGGTCGTCGGGAGTGAGGGGCGTGGCCACGATCTCGGCCTGCACTGCTTCGATCGCGTCGGGGTCGAGCGTCCCGATCGACCCGAGCTCGACGGCGAGACCGCGGCGCAGGTGTACGGCATTGGTGCGCCGGTTCTGGAACTCCTCATCGTCGAGAAATGCGTAGGGCCGAGCCGTGACAATCTCATGGGACAGAACCGACGGCTCGGTGGTGTCGCGGCAGTGCACCCGAACGGCACCGGACTCGACCCGCTCGAGCAGTGCGGTGATCCCCCCGATGTCGAGTGCCTCATGAAGGGTGTCGTCGATGGTCTGGCGAACCAGGAGATGGTCGGGGATGTCAATCGGACCGGTGATGTTCTCCTGGCAGGCTGCGGCCTGGGGGAAAAGCGCTGCCATCAGGTCATCTGATTCCATGCGCTGGATCGGCGGCGGGTTGCGCCTTCCGTTCCGGAAGCGCAGCACCATCAGCGACCGGTTCAGGTTCCACCGCCACCGGGACTGGAACATCGGCGAGTCCAAGATGGCGTGCTCGAGGGTGTCCCGCACGGTGCGGGACGACAGGTAGCGCACCACCTCGTCGAGGGGGAAGCTGTGGTGCGGGCCGAGGGAGAGCACAACGGCGTCGTCCGTCGCCGCCGCCTGGAGCTCGAAGTTGAAGGTTCGGCAGAACTTCTTGCGGAGCGCCAGGCCGAACGCTCGGTTGATGCGACCCCCGAACGGCGAGTGGATGACCAGCTGCATGCCCCCGGTGTCATCGAAGAACCGCTCGACGACGAGGCAGTCGTGGGTTGGCATGGCCCCCAGGGCCACACGCCCGGCAGCCAGGTAGTCGACGATCATCGTCGCCGCCTCCGGGCCGATCCCCGATCGTGCGGTCAGCCACCGTCGGGCCCCGTCGGGGTCTCCGCCGGCCAGGTGCTCATCCACCGCCCGGCGGAGCTCCGAGACCTCGGTGGACAGCTCAGCGGTCCGAGCGGGTGCTTCACCGAGCCAAAACGGTACTGTCGGCCGGGCATCGCCCGCGTCGCGGACCCGGACGACGCCTGCCTCGACCCGGCGAATCTGCCAGCTGTGCGTTCCCAGCAGAAAGATGTCACCGGGTGACGACTCGACCGCCCAGTCCTCGTTGACGGTGCCGACGACCATGTCGTCAGGGTCGGCGACGACTCGGTAGTCGCCGGTTTCGGGAATAGCGCCCCCCGACGTCGCAGCTGCCAGGCGAGCCCCCCGCCGGGGCCGCAGCTCGCCGTTGATCGCATCATGGTGCACATAGGCGCCGCGCCGCCCCCGACCGGTCTCGATGCCGGCGCTGACGAGGTCGACGACGCCGTCGAACTGAGCGCGAGTCATCTCCATGTACGGGGCGGCCCGTCGGATGAGCTCGAAGAGGTCGTCGGTGCGCCACTCCCTGGCGGCAACTTCGGCGATGATGTGCTGTGCGGCGATGTCGAGCGGCAGTCGGGCCGGCACGATGGCATCGAGGTCTCCGGCCCGCACCGCCGAGAGGAGCGCGGCGCACTCCACCAGCTCATCACGAGTAAGGGGGTACAGCCTGCCCTTCGGCGTCCCGGCGCGGGTGTGGTTGGAGCGGCCCACCCGCTGCAGGAAGGTAGCGATGCTGCGCGGCGACCCGATCTGGCAGACCAGCTCGACGGGTCCGATGTCTATGCCCAGCTCCAGGGATGCCGTCGCCACCAATGCCCGCAGCTCACCGGCCCGCAAACGCCCTTCGACCCGGTAGCGCCGGTCTTTGGACAGGCTTCCGTGGTGGGCGGCCACGACGTCGTCACCCAGACGTTCGCCGAGCTCGTGGGCGAGCCTCTCCGCCAGGCGGCGGGTGTTGACGAAGACCAACGTTGTTCTGTGCTCGGCGACCAGGACGGCGATCCGGTCGAGCACGTCGGAGAGCTGCTCGGCTGAAGCCACGGCCTCCAGCTCCCCGCCGGGCAACTCCAAGCCGAGATCGACGTGGCGTTGGTGCCCGACGTCCACCATGGCCGGCAGAGGCCGGTCACCGACGAGCAGGCGCCCGACTGTCTCCAATGGGCGTTGCGTCGCCGAGAGACCGATCCGCGTCGGTCGGCGGTCACACAATGCCTCGAGACGCTCCAACGTCACGGCCAGGTGCGAGCCCCGTTTGTCCCGAGCGACAGCATGGATCTCATCGACGATCACCGTCTCGACCGTCCGCAGCGCCTCCCGTCCTCGCTCGCTGGTCACCAGCAGATACAGCGATTCGGGGGTCGTGACGACGAAGGCTGGCGGGCGGCGCAGCATCCGGGCCCGCTGCGCGTTCGTCGTGTCCCCCGTCCGCACCCCTACATGCAGGTTCGGATACGACAAACCGAGCTCTGAGGCGACCGCCGCGATCTCCTCCAGCGGCCGCTGCAGGTTCTCGGCTATGTCGACGGCCAACGCCCGCAGGGGCGACACGTACACCACCCGGACGATGTCGGGAATGTGCTTCCCCGCCTCGTGGGCCCGGTACAGCGAGTCGATCGCCACCAGAAAACCGGCAAGCGTCTTACCAGATCCCGTGGGAGCGGCGATGAGCGTGTCCCGGCCAGTGGAGATCAGTGGCCAGCCCTGAGCCTGCGACTCGGTTGGACCATCAGGGAACCGCCGCCGAAACCAGCTCGCTATCGCCGGATGGAAGCCGTCGACTGTCCCAACCCGGCCAAGTTCGAGGGGCGACTCCGGTACCAGAAGCATCACCGGCAATCGTACGCCCTACCTGTGACCCCGACCGAAGCCGGGCCTGCCGACCACCCCACCAGCCTGCCGGCACCGAATCAGGAGCGATCACCGTGGAGCGAGCGACCGAGCACCTCGCCACGGCGGAGGATGGAAACCGGACCGTCCTCGCTCACGGCGACCACGGTGGCCAGCGGGTCGTCGTAGCTGTAGCGGCGACCGGAGGTATGACGGGTACCTCCGAGAGCGCCGACGTTGAGCTCAGCGGCCCTGCTCGGGACCAGCCGCACCCTAATCCGAAGCAGGATGCTGTCGACGTCGAAGACGGCAGCACCGTCAACCTGGCCGAGGGCATGGCGGAGCGGGGCCAAGTGGGATGCACGACATGTAGGGGAGGCGGTGTCGGAAGTCGCTCCTCGAACGGAGGTCCTGGATCGGTACCTGGTCGATAGATGAGGAGCGAGCCGATCCCCATCGACCCGAGGTCATGAACCGCGAACGCCACGAGCGCCTCGAGCACCTCGGCGTCGCCGTGGACCGAGCAGGCGGTGACAACATCAATCCAACGGCGGACCGGAGGTTCGTGCTTCCAGGTGACACCCTCCCACCGAAGCACCCCGAAGCCTCCGACAACCCGGACCGACCCGGCGGGATGCCGCTGAACAATGGTGGCCTCGAGCCTGCTGGCCAGTACCACGAGATCGCGCTCCGAGCCGGTTGGCCGGTCGAACAGCAGCCACTCGTCGTTCGCGTCGGCACGCCTCGAGTGGGACCTGGCCGACCTCCAGGTCTCCCCGCCGGAGCCCTACTCCTTCGACCTTGTCTCTGCATGCCACCGGGAGCCGAGCCAGTGGTCTTCACCCACCTCGTTCTCCGTCTCGGACGAGGTCGCCGGACTGCTTGCCAACTCGTGGGATGTCGTCATCAACGAGCCCCGACCGCGATCGGCCGCGACAT
>JALYVP010000282.1 GCA_030853185.1 Actinomycetota bacterium
TGGCTGGCCTGGGCGACGAATCCTGAGGGGAGCGCCGGTTGGTCGCCCGGCGGCCGGCTTGGCTGCCCGACGACGGAAGCCGCCACGGCCACGAGGGCCACGACCACGATCAGAGCGAAGATGGTCAGCGGGCGGCGCGACGCGGCCCACGGCGGTCGGGCGACGAAGTCGTGGCCCGGCCCCAGGGGGGAGAAGTGGCCGGCCCGGGCGCCGTGGGTCGCGGCTCCCGGCCCCAACGAGGCGCGTCTGGTCTGGCCCCGGGCGGGTTCGCTGCCCACGCCGAGCGCCCCGGCAGCCGCCCGCTCCGAGGGGGGACGAGCCGGGCTCTCGATGGCCGGACCGGCCCACGGGCTCGATGCGTCGTAGCGACCCTCGACGTCGACGACCAGTTCGCCGGCCGAGATGTTCCACGCCGGCCTGGTCCGCACCCGCTCCCAGCGGTCGCCGTCCCAGTGGCGGACGCGTGTCGGGTCGGTCGGGTCCAGGTACCAGCCCTGGAAGCGACCGGGACGCTCAGCCATCATCGCCTCCCCGGTCGAAGAGGGTGTTGGCCCGGACGGGCGCCATCGGGTCGAGACCGGAGAGGATCTCTGCGTGGCTGTCGAGTCGGCTCAGGTTGCCTGATACCCGGATCCGCCCCTCGCCCAGCGCCGTCTCGGTGGACAGTGTGCCCGAGGCGATCGCCGTGGCCGTGTTGTAGTCACTCGTGAAGGTCATGTCCGCCTCGGCTGGGCTCCCCACGAGGATGGTAGCCCGGCCGCCACCGATGATCACCTGGTAGCGGACCTCGCCGTCTGGCGTACCCGTCACCACCTGCTGGAGCACGACATCGGGCTTCTCAGCGGCCGGACCGGCGTCGCCAGCTACGCGGTCAAACCACGCGGCGGACAGGAAGCGCTCCATACCCTGTCAGGTTTACCAGCGGCGAACGGGCCGGGCACGTCGTCTGGTCGCGCCGGTCAGGCGTCGTCCCCGGTGGGCCTCCGGCGGCCACCGAGCCGGGAGAGCCGCCGCTCGCCGACCAGGTGGGCCAGCCGCACCGGGGCCGGCTCGGGCCCAGGCCTGCCCTGTAGAACCGCCGCCACCTGTGGCCCCGCCGCCGCTTGTGGCCCCGCCGCCTCCGAACGCGGGGCCGGGGAAGGAGAGCCCGGCCCCTTGCGCACCAGCGCCTGGACGCTGAGCACGGCCGAAGCCGTCCACCGCAGTGGTCCTCGCCGCTCGGTCGCCAGATGCTCGAGCCGTTCGCCTTCGATCGGCACGAAATGGATCACCGGAGACAGATCACCCCGTCCGGAGGGGTCCGTTCTCTCCCAGAGGTCAGTCATAGGCCCTTGGAACTTCGCCGGCCCGGCCAGCGGTTCCTGCCCGGGCCGGCGACGGCGGCCCTCATCCCCACCGCCGGGCGGTGGCGGCGAGCGCCTCGACCATCCGGCCCGAACGGGGCATGAGCCGGGCCCGCACCGGCAGCTCGACCTGGATCCCGGCGCCGGCGGGCCGGTTGACCGGGTTGGCCGGGTGCATGCCCCGCAGGTTGGACGGGATGGCCTCGATGTCGTCGACGGCCACCAGGTCTCCGCAGCGGTGGCGCACCTCGCCGGCGAAGACCCCGGCCAGCGTCCGGTTCGCTCCCCCGATGAGCACGTCGAGGGGGCGCCCCTTGCGCCCGTAGCCGTGGAGGGCGATCACCACCTCCACGTGATCGAGGAAGCGACGGAGAAGCACGGACCGGGCCGGGTCCACCAGGACGGAGGGCACATGCCAGCGAAGGTGGGCGGGCTGGTCGACGGTGTACCAGGACGCGCCGACCACCTCGGCGGCCGCTCGGGCGATCGGGAGGGTGCCGGCCTCCAAGCCGCCGTGGAAGGCCATGAACCCGAAGGTGGAGCCCAAGGCGCAGTCCTCGACGACGTCCGCTCGGGCCAGCAACGCGCCCCACGAGGCTGGTGTGGCGCGGGTGGGCGGATCCGGTCCGATGACCGCCGACCCTCGCGTCGCGGGGTCCCTGCTGGCGGGTAAGCGCGGCATGGATCAGCTGTCCCAGGCTGCGGTGTAGTGAGCCGTCGTCCGGCGCTCCTCGGGACCGAGGTCGTCCCCGCCGACCAGGATCCACCTCAAGTGGACGTCGAGGGTCACCTCGGCGGCTGCGGCCGGATCGAAGGGCGCCAGGACAGCCTCCACCTTCCCCACCCGGGCGACAGCGTCGGCGGCCACGTCACCGGACCACCGCCATGTCCTCGACCCGCCCGGCCAGCGCAAGGTGGCGGTGGTCGTGCCCGTGATCGGCACCCGCAGGTCGTTGACCACGTGGACGGCGAGGGTGACCGGCTGGCCCGGCCCGTACGAAGGGGCCGGCCGGTCGGCCACCACGATGACCGGGGCGCAGGCGGCGACCAGTGCGTGGTACCCGGCTTTGGGGTGGCGTTCGTGGTCGAGCACCGCCCAGCTGATCGCCGGCTGAGCGTCGGCGAAGAGGAACTGGCAGAACCCGCCAGTGGGGTGGTACTTGAGCCGGCGCAGCGTCTCGATGTGGTACCGGATGACCGTGGCCTGGTAGGCCTGGGTGGCGTCGCGCCACGCCTCGAACGTGGCGTGGCCACCGGGGGCGACGTGGCGATCGAGGGCGCTGCGCTGCAGGCTGTGATGCCCGCCGAGGTCGTCCCAGTCCAGGTCCGGCCACCGCTCGGGATGGGCGAAGGCGGCGTTGGTGGGCACGGCCTGGGCTCCGAACTCGCCGACGAAGCGGGCCAGGATGGGCAGGCGGGCCAGGGCCCGGGGCAGGTCACGCTCGTCGCCGTGGTACCAGCCGAAGTACAGGTGGCTGTCGGTGCCGCCGGCCGGGTGGGGGAGCACGCCGGAGTGGGCCACGACGGGCCTGCTCCCGTCGGCCTTCTCCAAGGCCCGTTTGATGGAACGGTCCAAGGCCGTCTTGTTCCACGTCGGCAGCATCTGGGCGGCGAGGAAGCGGGTGACCGCCCGGCTGTCCGGTTCGTGGCCGGGTGCCACATCGACGGCCAGGGGCTCGTTGTGGCCGCACCACACGGCCAGCGAGGGGTGGTGGCCGAGCAGGGTGACGGCCTGGCGGGCCTGGCGGGCGGCCTGGCGGCGGACGCGGGCGTACCCCCACTGCAGGGGCAGGTCCTGCCAGATCAGCATCCCGGCCCGGTCAGCGGCGTCGTAGAACTCGGGGCGGGTGACGTGGGCGTGCACCCGGAGCAGATCGAGCCCGGCCTGACGGGCCAGATCGACGTCGCCCGCCAGCTGCTCGGGGGTGGCCTCGGCCAGCGCCCGGCGGGTGGGCCCGCAGTTGGTGCCCTTGAGGAACAACCGCTCGCCGTTGACGCTGGCCACGAAGTTTCGCATCCGGACCTGGCGCAGGCCGGTCGTGATCGTGCGGCGGTCACTGCGCCCGGCGGGGGTCCCGACCGAGACCGTCACCGTGTGCAGGGGCTGGGCCCCCAGGGCATGGGGCCACCACAGGGCCGGGCGGTCAACGATGAGCCGCCATCTGACCCGGTTGACCCCGGCGGCCAACGTCTCGCCGGTTGATCGTTCGGCCACCACGACGGCGGCGTCGGCCACCTCTCCGGCCGCGGCGACCACGGTGGTCACCGACACGGCACCCGACTCGAGGGTGTCGAGCTCGGCCTCCAGCTCCAAGGTGGCCCGTTCGGCCGTGGCCTCCCGGCACGTGACCCGAAGGGAACCGATCCGCACCGGTCCGGTCTCGTCGAGGGTGACCGGCGCCCAGATGCCGCCGGGCGTCCAACCCGGGTCGATGCAGTCCCAGTGCTCGAAGATGCCGGTCAGGTTGTGTTTGGCCCGCCGGTCGGTGGGGCGGTTGCAGGCCACCTCCACCGCCAGGATGTGCTCACGGCCGGCCGCCAGGCGTTCGGTGACCTCGAAGCTGTGGGGGAAGAAGTACCCTTCGGTGTCGCCCAGGTAGGCGCCGTCGAGCCACACGTCACCCTGGTAGAAGATCCCCGAGAAGTGAAGCCAGGACCGTCGGCCCGCCCCCGGTCCGTTCGCTTCGAAGCGGCGGCGGTACAACACCGGCCCGTCGGACGACGCCAAGGCCGCCTCGGACCGCCAGTGGCCCGGCACCGTGACCGGAACCCAGTCGCGGTCATCGAGGCCAGGGTCGGGCAGGCGCCGCCGGAGCTCGTCGTCGGCTTCTCGGGCCAGCCACGTTCCGCTGAGGTCCATCGAGCCCAGGTCCATCCCGGCGAAGGTAGTGGCCGGCCCGAGGGCGGCGACCCGGGGTCACCCCCCCAACAAGCCGCCCAGCGTCCCGGTGAGGCCACCGAGCAACGACGGTGGGGTGGTCGGTGCCGGTCCGGGCGGGTTCTGGCAGGTGCCGAGCTGGATGTTGAGGACCTGCAGGCCGGTGCAGGTCGGCGTGAGGGTGGCCCCGATCACCGGGGCGGCGGGCGACCCGACGGACACTCCCAGGCCGCCGCCGGGAGGCGTGCCGACCGACGCCACGTTGGGCACGTTC
>JALYVP010000042.1 GCA_030853185.1 Actinomycetota bacterium
CCTCTCTCCCGCTACGTCAACGCCATGATCGCCGCCGGGCTGTACCTCACCCTGATGGACGAACCGGTCCCGCCCCCCGGGTTCGTCGCCCGGGCCAGCGAGTATGAGGAGGCGGCGACCATTCCCCGCCTGCTCTTCGTGCGTTCGGAGGTTCTCCCCCGACACGGCTGAGGGGCCGCCGGCCGGTGTCACCGATCGACCACAATGGTCGCCGTGGCCGACTACGCGATTATCACCGGCCTGTCAGGGGCGGGGCGATCCCAGGCCGGCGCCACCCTCGAGGATCTGGGCTGGTTCGTCATCGACAACATGCCGACGGCGCTCATCACCAAGGTGGCCGGCCTGGTCGCCGGCCCCTCGTCGTCCCCTCAGCGCATCGCCCTGGTGGTCGGCCGGGACGCCGACCAGATCAGTGACCTGCGCGCCGCGGTCGAGGCCCTGCGAGCCGGTGGCGACTCCGTGCGGGTCCTGTTCCTCGAGGCATCCGACGAGGTCCTGGTCCGCCGCTTCGAGGGGACCAGGCGCCGCCACCCCCTCGGCGTGGAGGGGGTCACCGAGGCCATCAGCCTGGAACGGGACCGCTTGGCGCCCATCCGGGAGTGGGCCGATGTCAGCATCGACACCAGCGCCCTCAACGTCCACCAGCTCCGGGAGCGCCTGAACCACCTTTTCCTCGGGGCCGGCGGCGGCCAGATGCAGGTGTCGGTGATGTCGTTCGGCTTCAAGCACGGGATCCCCCTCGATGTCGACAACCTCTTCGACTGCCGCTTCCTGCCCAACCCCCACTGGGACGAGCACCTCCGCCCCCTGACCGGCCTCGACGCCGAGGTGCGCGGGTTCGTTCTCGACCGGCCCCAGGCCCGGGACTTCGTGGAACGGGTCGACTCCCTGCTGGAGCTGGTCGTGCCCGCCTCCCTGGAGGAGGGCAAGTCGTATTTCACCGTGGCCGTGGGTTGCACGGGGGGGCGGCACCGCTCCGTGGCCATCGCCGAGGAGCTGGCGGCGCGCATCGAGGCTCGCGGCTTCTGCCCCAGCGTGCACCACCGGGACCTCGAGCGTTGAAGGGCCCGTCGGTGGTCGCCATCGGTGGCGGCCACGGCCTGGCCGCCACGCTCGCCGCCGTTCGCACCTACGCCACCGATGTGACCGCCGTGGTCTCCGTCGCCGACGACGGGGGCTCGAGCGGGCGGCTCCGCCAATCGGTTGGGATCCCCGCCCCGGGGGACCTGCGCCGGTGCCTGGTCGCCCTGGCCGACCCCGACTCGCTGTGGGCCAAGGTCTTCGACTACCGCTTCGACGCCGGCGACCTGGAGGGCCACGCCCTGGGCAACCTGATCATCGCCGGGCTGAGCCAGACGACCGGCGACTTCAGCGGCGCCGTGGGGGAGGCGGCGCGCCTGTTGGGTGTTGCCGGCCGGGTGCTGCCGGTTACGGCGTCGCCCAGCGTGCTGCGGGCGTCGGTCGACGGTGCCGAGGTCATCGGCGAGGTAGAGGTCAACACCACGGCCGGTCCCATCGCATCAGTGTCGGTCGTCGGCGCCGACGGCGGGGAGACCATGGCCCATGACGGCGTCGTCGAGGCGCTGGAGGGAGCCGACCAGGTCGTGATCGGACCGGGTTCATTGTTCACCAGCGTGCTGGCCGCCTGCGTGGTCCCGGGCGTCTGCGAGGCCCTCAGTGCCCGGAGCGGGGGGCGGATCTACGTGGCCAACCTGGCGCCCGAGCACCGCGAGACCGAGGGGATGTCGCTGACCGAGCACCTGAAGGCGCTCGCTGCTCACCGGGTCACCGTCGACGTCGTCGTGTGCGACCCGGCCGCGTTCGAAGCTGCCGGGGGCATCGGCCCCGTCGACGATCCGACCACCCCCCTGACCGTCGGCGACACCGGGGTCCCGGTCCGTCTGGTCACTGCCGCCCTGGCCGGACCGGGAGGAAGGAACCACCACAGTGGCCGGCTGGCGAGGGTGCTCCAGGGCCTGGTCGACGACCGGCCGGACCACGGCTCAACGCGGTAGCGGTGGTGCGCGACGCCCACCGGTGCCATAGTTGGCCCCGGGCGACGGCAGGGCGTCGTTGACCAGCGGAGCGGGGGACCCCTTCGCTCCGCCCCAGGAGGTACAGACATGGTGGTCCGCGTAGGCGTCAATGGATTCGGGCGCATCGGCCGCAACTTCGTTCGAGCATCGCTTGATCGGGACGACATCGACGTGGTGGCGGTCAACGATCTCTTCCCCCCAGCCACCAACGCCCACCTGCTCCAGTACGACTCCACCCACGGGACCCTCGCCGCCCAGGTGACCAACACCGACGACAGCATCTCCATCGGCGACCACACCCTGAAGGTCTTCTCCGAGCGCGATCCCAAGGCCCTGCCCTGGAAGGATGTGGGGGTCGACGTGGTGGTGGAGTCGACCGGCATCTTCACCGACGGGGACAAGGCCCGGGCCCACATCGACGCCGGCGCCCCCAAGGTGGTCATCTCGGCCCCGGCGTCAAACGTCGACGGCACCTTTCTGGTCGGGGTCAACGACGGCGACTACGACCCGGAGCGCCACACCGTCGTGTCGAACGCGTCGTGCACCACCAACTGCTTCGTGCCGATGATCAAGGTCCTCGACGACGCTTTCGGGTTGACCAAGGGCCTGATGACCACCGTCCACGCCTTCACCAACGACCAGAACCTGCTCGATCTGGCTCACAAGGACCTGCGGCGGGCCCGGGGGGCGGCCGTCAACATCGTCCCGGCATCGACGGGGGCGGCCCGGGCCACCGCCCTGGTCCTGGAGTCGATGAAGGGCAAGCTCGACGGAAGCGCCCTGCGCGTCCCCGTCTCGGACGGGTCCATCACCGACGTCACCGCCATCCTGGGCCGGGACGTGACCGTCGACGAGATCAACGACGCCTTCCGGGCGGCAGCGTCCGAAGGGCCTCTGTCGAAGGTCCTGGTCTACAGCGAGGCGCCCCTCGTGTCCTCCGACATCGTCGGCTCCCCGGCGTCATGCACGTTCGACAGCGGTCTGACCCTGGCCCTGGGGTCGCTGGTCAAGGTGTTCGGCTGGTACGACAACGAGTGGGGCTATTCCAACCGCCTGGTGGACCTGACCGTCATCGTGGGTGGGGGCGCCGGTGCTTGAGGCAGGGGCGGGCAATCTCCCAGTCCTGGAGGATCTGCCCCCCGTCGAGGGCAAACGGGTGCTGGTCCGTGCCGATTTCAACGTCCCCATCGCCGGCGGGCGGATCATCGACGACATGCGGATCCGCCTGCCGGTGCCGACGCTGACCTGGCTGCTCGACCAGGGCGCCACGGTGGTGACGGTGATCAGCCACCTGGGCCGGCCTGACGGCAAGGTCGACCCGGAGCTCTCTCTCGATCCCGTCGGCGAGCACCTGGCTGATCTGTTGACCGCCGCGGGCGCTGACGCCGCCCGGGTCCACCTGCTGGCCAACCTGCGGTTCGATCCGGGCGAGGAGGCCAACGATCCGGCCACGGTGGACCGGTTGGTCGACGGCCAGGACCTCTACGTCAATGACGCCTTCGGTGCCGCCCACCGGGCCCACGCCTCCATCGTCGGCCCGCCGGCCCGGCTGCCCTCGGCGGCCGGGCGGGTCCTGGCCCGGGAGGTCGAGGTCCTCGACACCCTGCTCCACGGCGCCCGCCGGCCGTTCGTGGCCGTGCTCGGCGGCTCCAAGGTGAGTGACAAGCTCGGGGTCATCGAAGCCCTCTCCGAGCGGGTGGACACCCTGATCGTGGGGGGGGCGATGTGCTTCACGTTCCTCGCCGCCCAGGGCCACCAGGTCGGATCGTCCATGCTTGAGGAGGAGCAGATCGAGACCTGCCGGCGGCTCCTGGCCTCGGGCCGGCCCATCCTCGTGCCCGGCGACCTGACCGTCCTCAGCCCGGGTTCGACCTTCGGTCCCGGCCAGCCTGCCACCGGCGAGGTTCGCCAGGTCGGCGCCGATGTGGCCGAGGGGTGGACGGGCCTCGACATCGGTCCCGGGACAGCCGCGGACTTCTCCGACGCCATCGGCGACGCGGCAACGGTCTTCTGGAACGGACCCATGGGGGTCTTCGAGGATGCCCGTTTCGCCGCCGGGACCAGGGCGGTGGCCCAGGCCGTCGCCGACACCCGAGCCTTCACCGTCGTCGGTGGTGGTGACAGCGCGTCCGCCTTGGCCGAGTTCGGCCTCGACGACCGCGTCGACCACCTCTCCACCGGAGGAGGGGCGTCCCTGGAGTACCTGGAGCGAGGCGATCTCCCCGGCCTGGCCGCCCTCCGTCGAGGGGTGAATCAGGGCCGAGGGGTCGGCGTGGGAGCTGAGGCATGAAGGCATCAGGCCGCAAGCCGTTGATCTCGGGGAACTGGAAGATGCACCACACCCACCTCGACGCCATCAACATGGTCCAGAAGCTGTCCTACAGCCTTGACTCGTTCGACTATGGCCGGGTCGACGTGTCGGTGCACCCGGCGTTCACCGCCCTGCGCTCCGTCCAGACGGTCCTCGACGCCGACGACATCCCCATCGCCCTCGGCGCCCAGGACGTCCACTGGGAGGACAAGGGTGCCTACACCGGCGAGATCAGCCCGGTGATGCTGGCCAAGCTCAACGTCGACTACGTGATCGTCGGCCACTCGGAGCGCCGCCGGCACCTCGGCGAGAGCGACGAGGACGTCAAGCGCAAGCTGGCCGCCGTCCTCGCCGCCGCCATGACACCGATCCTCTGCGTCGGTGAGACCCTCGACGAGCGAGAGGCGAACCGCACCGAGGAGAAGGTTGCCGGCCAGTTGAAGGCGGCCCTGGCCGGTGTGGGCCCCGAGGCGGTGGCCGCCCTGGTGGTGGCCTACGAGCCCATCTGGGCCATCGGGACCGGCCGCAACGCCACCGCCGACGATGCCCAGGCCGTCTGCTCGCTCATCCGATCCGAGGTGGCCGCCGCCCAGGGTCAGGTGGCCGCCGACGAGCTGCGGATCCAGTACGGGGGTTCGGTCAAGCCGGGCAACGTGGCCGACCTGATGGCCGGCGCCGACGTCGACGGAGCGTTGGTGGGCGGGGCCAGCCTCGACGCCACCGATTTCGCCGAGATCGTCACGTACGGGCGTCCGGGCCGATGATCATGGATTATCCGTTACAGATTGACGTCGCCGTAACACGGATGTCTCGATCCCACGGCTCGACGCTGCTATGTTCTCGACCGCCGACCGAACCACAGGACGCGAACCCGCCTTGCTGACAGCCATCGTCATAGCCGTGCACATCGTTGTCTCCTTGGCACTCATCGTCATGGTCCTGCTCCACAGCGGCAAGGGTGGCGGGCTGTCCGAGATGTTCGGTGGTGGCTTGGGGTCGGCGGCAGCGGGTTCGACCGTGGTCGAGCGAAATCTTGACCGGGCGACGATCGCATGCGTGGTGGTGTTCTGCTTCACCACCATCATCCTCGGCGTCCGCTTGCAATGACCTTGCGGTAGTGGGGGAACAGCTGGATGTCACATCGGGGGCCGTCGCTTGTCGCGGCGGTCACGAGACGAGGAGGGTCTCGACGTGCGAAGCATGAAGCGACGAAGCAAGTTCGTGGTGGCCGCCGTGTCACTGGCCATGGCGGCCACGGCGTGCGGCAGTAGCGGTGGTGGGGGGACCAGCAACAATGCGAGCGGCAACTCGGGGTCAGGGTCGTCACTCCCGAACCAGCACTACAACCTCAACAACTCGGGCGCTGCGGTCAAGGGCGGGGTCCTGACCATGCTCGGGACGGGCGACGTCGACTACATGGACCCCAACGTCACCTACTACTCGGTCGGCTATCTGGCCATGCGCTTCTTCTCTCGGAGCCTGTACACCTACCCCGCCACCCAGAACAAGACGACGACCCCGGTGCCCGATCTGGCCACGGCCATGCCGGCGCTGAGCAACGGGGGCAAGACCTACTCCATCACCATCCGCAAGGGGGCCATGTGGAACTCCAGCCCGGCCCGCCAGGTCACCGCCGCCGACGTGGTCCGAGGCATCCAGCGGACCTGCAACCCAGCCCAGCCCTTCGGCGGCGAGCCTGACTTCTCGTCGCTGATCGTCGGCTACCAGACGTTCTGTGACGGGTTCGGCAAGGTCGCGCCCCAGGCCCCGGCCATGAAGGCGTACATGGACGCCAACCAGATCTCCGGGGTCTCGGTCAGCCCGTCCGACCCCCTGACGGTCCAGATCAACCTGACCAAGCCCACCTCGTACTTCGATCAGATCTTGGGCCTCAACTGCTTCGATCCTGCTCCTATCGAGTACGAGAACTACGTGCCGGCCGGCAATGACCTGGCCCAGCACACCCTGTCTGACGGGCCCTACCAGATCGCCAGCTACACCCCGGCCCGGTCCATCGACTTCGTACGCAACCCGGCGTGGAATGCCAGCACCGACCCGGTCCGCAAGGCCTACGTCAACGAGGTGAAGGTCTCCGAGACCGGCAACCAGCAGGCCGTCCAGCAGCAGATCCTGACCAACACCCCGGCGGCCGACATGGAATGGGACAGCTACACCCCGCCCAACGACATCCCCGGGCTGCTGGCCACCAACGACAAGCGGCTGAGCCTGCAGTCGGAGTTCTCGACCAACCCCTACGTCATCTTCAACACCCAGTCGCCCAACAACACCGGTGCGCTGGCCAAGGTGCAGGTGCGCCAGGCTCTGGAATATGCCATCAGCCGCACCAACCTGATCCAGGACTTCGGCGGCCCCCAGGTCGACCCGCCGCTCACCCAGGTCCTGCCCCCGGGGATCAACGGTTCGTCACCGGCCTACAACATGTACCCGACCGACCCGGCCAAAGCCAAGCAGCTGCTGGCGGCGGCCGGCTTCCCCAACGGTCTGACCCTCAAGTTCCTGTACCGCCCGGCCCAGGCGACGTCGGCCAAGGCGTTCCAGACCGTCCAGGCCGACCTGGGTAAGATCGGGATCAACGTGACGGGGGTGGGCGTGCCCAACGCCGACTTCTACACCAAGTACCTGCAGGTGCCGACCACGGCCAAGAGCGGCGTCTGGGACGTGTCCCTGGCCGGTTGGTCGCCTGACTGGTACGGCGATGCCTCCGCCTCGTTCTTCCCGCCCCTGTTCGACGGCCGGGTGCTGCCGCCCACGTCGTCCAACTTCGGCCTGTTCAACGACCCCACGGTGAACGCCGACATCGACAAGGCCCTGGCCGCCACCACCCCGGCCCAGGCCGGCCCGCTGTGGCACCAGGCCGACGTGGACACCATGAAGGCAGCGGCCGTCTTCCCCATCACCGATCCCAACCAGCCCATCATCGCCGGCTCGCAAGTCCACAACACGGTGTACCTGGCCATCTACCAGCAGTTCGATCCCACCAACGTCTGGCTCAACCCCTGATCCTGCCGTCGGGGGGCGCCGATCGCCGGCCTTGACCGCGTCCCCGGGGTCTGCCCCGGGGTGGCGCGCCGCCCGAGGTCCGGCGTCCCCGCCGAGCTCTGACCGCGCCGCAGGTCCGCCAGGCCTGCGCCTCTTCCTCACCCTCTGGACGGCCCCCTTGGCACTGCTCGAAGTCGACAACCTCCATGTCTCGTTCCCAACCCGCGACGGGCTGGTCAAGGCGGTGCGGGGTGTCTCGTTCTCCATCGAGCCGGGCAGGACGCTCGGCATCGTCGGCGAGTCCGGATCGGGAAAGAGCGTGTCGACCCAGACGATCATGGGCCTCACCCGCGGTGCCCGCATCACCGGCGAAGCGCGCTTCGAGGGCCACGACCTGATCGCCATGTCGTCCAAGCAGCTCCAGTCCATCCGGGGTGCCAAGGTCGGCATGATCTTCCAGGACCCCCTCTCCAGCCTCCACCCCTACTACCGGGTCGGCTGGCAGATCGCGGAGATGATCCGGGCCCACGACGAGTCGCAGGACAAGAAGCAGGCCAAGGCCCGGGCCGTCGACCTGCTCCGCCTGGTCGGGATCCCCCAGCCCGACCGGCGCGTCGACGACTTTCCCCACCAGTTCTCCGGCGGCATGCGCCAGCGGGCCATGATCGCCATGGCCATGGCCCTCAACCCGGCCCTGCTCATCGCCGACGAGCCGACCACCGCCCTCGACGTCACCGTGCAGGCCCAGGTCCTCGAGGTCATGCTCCGCCTGCAGGCCGAGTTCGGCACGGCCATCATCATGATCACCCACGACCTGGGCGTGGTGGCCGACATGGCCGACGACGTGATGGTCATGTACGCGGGGGCGGTCATGGAGCAGGCCGACCGGTACGGCACCTTCATCGCCAGCCACCATCCCTACACCGAGGGCCTCCTGCGGTCCCTGCCCGCCTACGGGGGGGCCCGCCAGCGGCTGCACTCCATCGCCGGCCAGCCCCCCAGCCTCATCAACCTGCCGACCGGATGCCCGTTCCACCCACGTTGCCCCTATGTGTTCGACCGGTGCCGGAGCGAGACGCCGCCGCTGGCTCGGGTCGCGGGTGAGGGCCATCACCTGTCCGCCTGCTGGTTGCCCCGGGACGCCGAGCGGCGGGCGGCGGCCCGCGTCCAGGTCCTCGGTCCGGCGGAACCGGCGGCGAGTGAGGCGTGAAGAGGCCCCGATGAGCGCCACCCAACCGTCCGGCGACGTCCTGCTCCGGGTCACCGACCTGGTCAAGGACTTCCCCGTCCAGTCCTCCTCGCTGCTGCACCGCAACCGGGACAAGGTGCACGCCGTCGCCGGCGTCAACCTGGAGATCCATCGAGGTAAGACGCTCGGCCTGGTCGGCGAGACCGGGTGCGGCAAGTCAACGCTGGCCCGATGCATCGCCCGCCTCTACGACATCACATCGGGGACGGTCGACTTCGACGGCAGGGACATCAGCACCCTCGGCGCCCGGCAGATGAGGCCCCTGCGCCGGGAGATGCAGCTCATCTTCCAGGATCCCTACGGCTCGCTCAACCCCCGACGCCGGGTGGGATCGATCATCGGAGACCCCTTCGCCATCCACGGCATCGCCGACGGAGACGACCGCAAGCGTCGGGTCCAGGAGGTGATGGAGCTCGTCGGGCTCAACCCCGAGCACTACAACCGCTTCCCCGCCGAGTTCTCGGGAGGCCAACGTCAGCGCATCGGCGTGGCCCGGGCCCTGGCGCTGCGACCCAAGCTCATCATCTGCGACGAGCCGGTCTCCGCCCTCGACGTGTCCATCCAGGCCCAGATCATCAACCTGCTGGCCGACCTGCAGGTGGAGTTCGGGCTCACCTACATCTTCATCGCCCACGACCTGTCCGTCGTGCGCCACGTCAGCGACCGAGTGGCCGTCATGTACCTGGGGAAGGTGGTCGAGACGGCGCCGGCGGAGGAGCTCTACCAGAGCCCCCGCCACCCCTACACCAACGCCCTGCTCTCAGCCGTGCCCATCCCCGACCCGACCCGGACCGGGGCCCGAAAGCGGATCATCCTGGTCGGCGACGTGCCCTCGCCCATCAACCCACCGTCGGGCTGCCGCTTCCATCCCCGCTGCCCGAAGGCGCAGCCGGTGTGCGTCAGCACCGATCCCGGGCTCGATCCCCGCCTCGACGACGGCGATCGACACCTGACGGCGTGCCACTTCCCGGTCGGCCCCGGGGAGGACCTGAACCAGTTCGAGCCGGCGATCGTCGCCGACGAGCGCATCGTGGAGACCGCCGGCTCGGTCCTCGACCTGGACAAGAGATGACGATCAGCACCGGCGGCATCGCCGGCGACTCCATCACCGCGGCGCTGGCCGACGATCCCCTGCCCCCGGGTGAGGCAACCCGACGCATCGAGGGACGCAGCCCCTGGCGCCTGGCATGGGAGCGCCTGCGCGGGGACCGGGCCGCCATGGCGTCCCTGGCGGTCATCATCGCTCTCATCCTGATCGCCATCTTCGCCCCGATCTTCGCCACGATCACCGGTCACGGGGTCAACACCCAGTACCGGAGCACCGGTCTCACCCCCGACGGCCTGCCCCGCTCGCCCACCGGATCGTTCGTCTTCGGCTCCGACGACCAGGGCCGCGACATCCTGGTGCGAGTCGCCTACGGCACCCGGATCTCGCTGCTGGTGGGCGTGGTCGCCACCGCCCTCGAGGTCGTCATCGGCGTGATCATGGGCCTGGCCGCCGGCTACTTCCGCGGCGTGGTCGACACCGTCGTCGGATTCGTCATCGACCTGGTGCTGTCCATCCCCTTCCTCCTCTTCGCCATCTCCCTGGTGTCGATCACCCGGCCCGGCCTCGGCATCGTCATCGTCGTGATCTCCGTCTTCGGCTGGGCGGCCATCGCCCGAGTCGTGCGAGGTCAGGTGCTCACCGTTCGCGAGAAGGAGTACATCGAGGCGGCCCGATCGCTCGGGGCCAGCCCGTGGCGGATCATGGGCATCGACATCCTCCCCAACATCGTGGCCCCGATCATCGTCTACGCCACCCTGCTCATCCCCATCGCCATCGTGCTCGAAGCGACGCTCTCGTTCCTCGCGGTAGGGGTGCCGCCGCCCACCGCCGACTGGGGCCAGATGATCTCCGAGGCCCAGACCGTGTACCAGCAGGCCTGGTGGTTCCTGGTGTTCCCCAGCCTGGCCCTGCTGGTCACGACCGTCGCCTTCAACATCTTCGGTGACGGCGTCCGAGACGCCCTGGATCCCCGCACCGATCAGCTCTTCCGCTAGGAGTACCGATGGCCCGCTTCCTCCTCCGCCGGATCATCCGGGGCGTCGTGGTGATGTTCGTGGTGACCATCGTGGTCTTCGGCATCTTCTTCGTCGGTCCCGGGCCGGCCAACGTGGCCCACATCCTGGCCGGGCGCCAGGCCACGCCCAAGACCATCGCCCTGGTCAGCCACCGGCTGCTCCTTGACCGCCCCATCATCGTGCAGTACGGCCACTTTCTCAACGGCCTGATCCACGGCAACCTGGGCTACTCCTACTACCACGGCCAGCCGGTCACCTCGGTGCTCAAGGCCGCCGTCCCGGTCACTGTCTCGCTGGCCGTCGGTGCCGCCATCCTCTGGATGGTCCTGGGCGTCCTCTCCGGGGTCCTGTCGGCCGTCAAGACCCGCTCGGTGGCCGACCGGGTGACGACCGTCGTGGCCCTCATCTTCTACTCGATGCCGCCGTTCGTGCTGGGCCTGCTGCTGCTGTACTTCGTCTACTACCAGCTCACCGTGCACGGTGTCCACATCTTCCCCGGCTCCGGCTACACCTACATCACGGCCAACCCCCTGAAGTGGTTCGAGGGTCTGATCCTGCCGTGGCTCACCCTGGCCCTCGTCTCCGCCGCCGCCTACACCCGGCTGACCCGGGGATCGATGCTTGACGTGCTCAGCGAGGACTACATCCGCACGGCCCGGTCCAAGGGTCTCTCCGAGCGACGGGTCGTCTTCCGCCACGGTCTGCGTGCTGCTCTCACACCGATCGTCAGCCAGTTCGGCATCGACCTGGGGGTGCTCATCGGCGGTGCCGTGGTCACCGAGACGGTGTTCGGCATGCCTGGACTGGGCTTCACCGCCGTCCAGTCCATCCAGCAGCAGGACCTGCCGATCATCATCGGCGTTGTCATCCTGGCATCGGCTGCAGTCGTCGTGGCCAACATCGTCGTGGACGCCCTCTACGCGGTGGTCGACCCCCGGGTGCGCCTCCGCTAGTGCGGACGTCGGTCACGGTCGCCGTCGCCGTTGCCGCCGCCGTCGGGGTCCTGGCCGGGTGCGGAAGCTCAGGGTCACGGGGCGCCGGGCGGTCAACGGCAACCACCGCGCCTCCCGAGGTCGCCTCCAGCGTCCGCTACGACCAGAACGCGGCGCTCACCATGGCCGTCGGGTCCGACCCGGGGCAGTGGAACTGCGATGTCGCCGGGGTGGACCGGAGCGACTGCCTGGCCGTGGTGGACCGGATCTGGCCGTCGGTGTACCGCGTCGATGCCAACGGCCAACCGCAGCTCGACCGCACCTTCGTGGAGTCCGCCACCCAGACGGCGCAGAGCCCCCAGACGATCGTCTACAAGATCAACCCCAAGGCGGCCTGGTCGGACGGTACGCGGATCACGGTCGACGACTTCGTCTACAACTGGCAGGCACAGAGCGGCTCGCCGGCCCATCGTGACGTCGGCGGGGGAGCGTTCAGCCCGGCGCAGCAGGCGGGCTACGCGGCCATTGCCAGCGTCACCGCCTCGCCCACCGACCCCGGATTGGTGACCGTGGTGTTCGCCCATCCCTACCCGGACTGGCAGAGCCTCTTCGGCTCCGGGGACCCGCTCGTTCCGGCCCAGGTGGCCCAGAGGATCGGCTACGACGCCGGGTTCACCGATCCGGTCGCCGATGTGATCTCGGCCGGTCCCTACCAAGTGCAGAGCTACACCAGGGGCCAAGCCATCACCCTGGTCCGCAACCCCCGGTACTGGGGCGTGGCGGCCAACCTGGCATCGGTCACCTTCCGTTTCGTGAGCGCGCCCGTCCAGCTTCCGCCCGGGCTCAAGGCCGGCGAGATCGGCGCCGCCACCCTGACCCCCACGCCCGGGTCACTGCCAGACGCGGATGTGTACTCGGCGGTCAAGGCGCTCAAGGGGGTGACCGTCGACACCCGGCCCACCACCACGTTCGAGCAACTGGACCTCGACCAAGCCACCCCGGCCCTCGCCGACCCCAACCTGCGCCACGCCATCATGTTGGCCGTGCCCCGTTCGGCCATGCTGAAGCGGGCCACTGCAGCTACGGACGCCTCGTCCGGATTGCTCGACAACCGCTACTTCGTCCCCGGCTCGAGCGGGTACCAGGACAACAGCGGCGGTGCCTACGACTCGGTGGACCTGACCCAGGCCCGCCAGATCCTGACCAGGGCCGGCTATGCCTCGACGCCTGGTTCGGCCCTGACCAAGGACGGCCGGCCCGTGACCCTGAGGATCACCTCGATGGCGGGCGTCGGTGACCTCCAGGCCGAGGAGCAGATCGTGATCACCGCCCTGGATCAGCTGGGGATCACCGTCAGCGAGGCGGACAGCCCGGACCTGGCGGGGACGCTGGCCCAGGGCGGGTTCGACCTGGCGATCGACACGGGCCGGGTCGGTCCGTTCCTGTCACAGAACGACGCCACCTACCAGACCGGGGGAGCGGCCAACGTGGACCACGCCACCGACCCCGGCATCGACGCCCTGGTGGCCCAGGCCGACACCACCTACGACCCGGGGCGGCGCCAGGCCATCGCCAACCAGATCGACCGGGCCCTGTGGGCCGACTACCGGAGCCTGCCGCTGTTCCAGCTCCCGGCCGTCCTGGCCAGCCAGAGCAAGTACCTCAACGTTCGGGCCTCGTCGGGCGATGAAGGCCCGACCTTCGACCTGGACCAGTGGGGGGTGGCGGTCAGCTCGTAGCCGCTCGGGCCCTCCTGGCCTCGGTAGGCTCGCCCGCCATGGCCGCCGTCCCCTCGCCCCTCTTCGACCCCGACGTGTGGCGGGAGGTGGAGGGCTTCGACCTGGCCGACATCACCTACCACCGGGCCGTGGACCAGGGCACCGTGCGAGTGGCGTTCGACCGCCCCGAGGTGCGCAACGCCTTCCGGCCGGGCACCGTCGACGAGCTGTACGGGGTCCTTGACCACGCCCGCCAGAGCCCGGACGTGGGCTGCGTGCTGCTGACCGGCAACGGCCCGTCCCCGGTGGACGGAGGGTGGGCGTTCTGCTCGGGAGGCGACCAGCGCATCCGGGGCCGGGATGGCTACCAGTACGCAGCAGGCGACGACGTCGCCACCGTGGACCCGGCCCGCACCGGCCGGCTTCACATCCTCGAGGTGCAACGACTCATCCGGTTCATGCCCAAGGTGGTCATCGCCGTCGTCCCCGGATGGGCCGCAGGGGGCGGCCACAGCCTGCACGTCACCTGTGACCTGAGCCTGGCCAGCCGCGAGCACGGCCGGTTCAAGCAGACCGACGCCGATGTGGCCAGCTTCGACGGCGGCTTCGGATCGGCGTACCTGGCCCGCCAGGTCGGCCAGAAGCGAGCCCGGGAGATCTTCTTCCTGGGCCGGACCTACACCGCCGAGGAGGCCGCATCCTGGGGCGCCATCAACGCGTCCGTGCCTCACGACGACCTCGAACGCGTCGCCCTGGAGTGGGCGGCCGACATCAACGCCAAGAGCCCCACCTCGCAGCGCATGCTCAAGTACGCCTTCAACCTCATCGACGACGGGCTGGTCGGCCAGCAGCTCTTCGCCGGCGAGGCCACCCGCCTGGCGTACGCCACCGACGAGGCGACCGAAGGTAGGGACGCCTTCTTGGAGAAGCGGCCGCCGGACTGGTCGGGGCACCCGTGGCACTACTGAGCCGCCCTCCCTCGTGTACAGGGAGTTGCCGGGCAGACACTGAGGTTGTTGCCGGACAGCTCGTCAGCGGAGGCTAACCTCCGGGCTCGTTCTCACCCGCCGAGGGAGCTCTGTTGCACTACGACACCGGTGACACTGCCTGGGTGCTGACGAGCAGCGCCGCTGTGCTGTTCATGACGCCCGGTCTGGCGTTCTTCTACGCCGGGATGGTGCGGCGGAAGAACGTGCTGGCCATGCTGATGCAGAACTACGTCACCATGGCCATCGTCGGACTGATCTGGGTGTGGGCTACCTACAGCCTGGCGTTCGGCCCGGACTGGGGCGGCGCCGGGCTGCTCGGCACCCTCCACTTCGCCGGCCTCGGCCACCTCCACCAGTCCGTCCCCGGCTTCTCCGGCCCGTCGGCCATGACCATCCCGCCCGTGGTGTTCGCCACCTTCCAGATGATGTTCGCCATCATCACCGCCGCCCTCCTGTCGGGATCGGTGGCGGAACGGATGAAGTTCTCGGCGTGGATGGTCTTCATCGCCATCTGGTCCATCGTCGTCTACGCCCCGATCGCCCACTGGGTCTTCTCGCCCAACGGGTGGCTGGCCCTGCGGGGCACCGAGGACTTCGCCGGAGGGACGGTGGTGGAGGCCACCTCGGGTATGAGCGGAGCGGCGCTGGCCCTGGTGCTCGGCCGGAGGGCCGGCTGGCCCCGCCAGATGGTGCGGCCCCACAACGTCCCCTTCACTGTGCTCGGGGCAGGGATCCTGTGGTTCGGGTGGTTCAGCTTCAACGCCGGTTCGGCCCTGCGCGCCGGCGACGCTGGCCAGGCGTTCATCAACACCAACACCGCCACCGCTGCCGCCCTGCTGACCTGGCTGGCGGTCGAGAAGATCCGATCCGGCAAGCCCACCACGCTCGGGGCGGCCACCGGTGCCATCGCCGGAGCCGTGGCCATCACCCCGGCATGCGGGTTCGTCAACACCCTCGGTGCCACCGTCATCGGGGCGGTCGCCGGCGTCCTCTGCGCCCTGGCCGTCAACGCCAAGAACTGGTTTCGCCTCGATGATTCACTCGACGTGCTCGCCGTACACTTCGTGGCCGGGGCGACAGGGATGATCCTGCTCGGGTTCTTCGGGACGGCGAGCGTGCTCGGTCGCAACGGGCTGTTCTACGGGGGAGGGCCCGCCCTGATCGGGGATCAGGCCCTCGCCACCGTCACCGTCTCCGCCTACGCCTTCGTCGCTACCGCTCTGGTCGCCGTGGCCATCAAGGCGGTCATGGGCCTGCGGGTCAGCGAGGACGACGAGCTGGTCGGCCTCGACCTGTCCCAGCACGAGGAGACCGCCTACGACTTCGACGGTGCAGGAGGGGCGATGCGCTCCACCTCGGCCGGTCACACGTCAGCGACCCGGAAGGAAACCAAACCATGAAGTTGGTCACTGCGGTCATCAAGCCGTTTCGCCTCGAGGAGGTCAAGGACGCTCTCCGTGAAGCCGGCGTGGCCGGCCTCACGGTCTGCGAGGTGCAGGGCAGCG
>JALYVP010000043.1 GCA_030853185.1 Actinomycetota bacterium
CCGCGCCTACACCTTCTGCGTGCTCCAACAGCTCCGGAACGCGCTGCGCCGCCGGGATGTGTTCCCGCCGGCCAGCAGCCGGTGGGCAGACCCACGGACCCGACTGCTCAGCAGCCACGCCTCGGAACAGGCCCGCGACGAGGTCTGCCGCAGCCTTGGCCACGACACCTCCGCCGACCGGGAGCTAGCCGACTTGACCGACGAGCTCGACGACGCCTACCACGCCGTCGCGGACCGGCTGCCCGACAACGCAGCGGTGCGGATCGAGACCGTCAACGCACGGGACCGGCCGGTTCTCACCCCCCTCGACCGCGTCGACGACCTGCCTCTGTCGGTGTGCGGCGTGCTAATCGCCGAAGCCTGCAACATTGGCCTCGAACCGCTCATCCAGCCCGGTCGGGCGCGCTCAGCCGCTCCCGGCTCTCCTGGATCGAGCAGAACTATCTGCGAGCAGACACCCTCACCGCCGCCAACACCCGGCTCCTCAACACCCAGGACGAGATCCGTCTGGCCCGCACCTGGGGCGGAGGGGACGTAGCCAGCGCCGACGGGTTGCGCTTCGTCGTGCCAGTCCGAACCCTCAACGCAGGCCCCAACCCCCGCTACTTCGGGCCCGGCCGCGGCGTCACCTACCTCAACTTCCTCTCCGACCAGTTCTCAGGCTTCCACGCCGTTGTCGTCCCCAGCACCCTGCGCGACTCGCTGTACATCCTCGAAGGACTGCTCGACCAGCAGACAAGCTTGCGGCCCGCCGAGCTGATGACCGACACCGCCGGCTACACCGACATCGTCTTCGGCCTGTTCAGCCTTCTCGGCTACCAGTTCAGTCACCGCCTCGCCGACCTCGGCGACGCTCGATTCTGGAGGATCGATCCGGCTGCCAATTACGGCCCCCTCCACGGCATCGCACGGCACCGGGTCGACACCGGGCTCATCGCCACCCACTGGGACGACACGCTCCGCGTCGCCGGAAGCCTGTCCACCGGCACCGTGCGCGCCAGCGACATCCTCCGCGTGCTCCAAGGCAGCGGACGGCCCACCCCGACCGGTCGAGCCATCGCCGAGCTCGGCCGAATCGCCAAGACCCTCTATCTGCTCGCCTACCTCGACGACGAGCCCTACCGACGGCGCATCCTCACCCAGCTCAACCGAACCGAGGCCCGCCACGCTCTCGCCCGCCAAGTCTTCCACGGCCAACGCGGCCAACTCCGCCAGCGCTACCGAGAAGGCCAAGAAGACCAGCTCGACTCTCTCGGCCTCGTCCTCAACGCCATCGTGCTATGGAACACCCGCTACCTCGATGTCGCCCTCGAACAGCTCCGGCGCGACAACCACCCCGTAGAGCAATCCGACGTCCAAAGGCTCTCACCCCTGATCCACGACCACATCAACCTGCTCGGCCGCTACCACTTCACCAACCCCGACAACGCCCAGGGCACCCGGCTGCGGCCACTTCGCGATCCCAGCGCCGCAAGTGAGTGAGGGCCACGGCCAGGGCCTAGCGGAGGATCCCGCACGGTTGCTACTCATACGCCCTCCAGGCGTGATCACACGTTGTAGAACACCCGGACAGCTTCGTCGTCGCCTCTCACGGCGACGATCGACTCGCCGGCCAGGCGGGTGGTGATGTAGTCGCCGCGACCGGGCAGCTCGGCGGCGAGGCCGACGGCGACCCAGGACCGGGAGAAGATGCGTTCGTTCTGCAGCGCGAACGAGGCGGGGTCGACGTAGGCGGCGCCCCCCAATGTGGGGGTGAGGCTGACGGCGGTCACCGGTGGGCGGGGGCCGGGCCGGGGACAGGGACGGCGGCCAGGCGGGCCGGGTCGAACAGGCTGATGTCGAGACGGCTGCGGCCGTCGATGATCAGGTCGGCCAGGATCTCGCCGATCACGGGAACGAACTTGAACCCGTGACCGGAGAAGCCGGCGGCGACAGCGACGTTGGGATGCGAGGGGTGGAGGCCGATCACGAAGTGCTCGTCGGGAGTGTTGGTGTACATGCACGGCACCGCTCGGACGACCGGCCCGGGGAGAGCGGGGATCCGGGGGCGGAGGAAGTCGAGGAGGGGAATGACCTCGTCTGGAGCCACACCCCGGCGGAGGGTTTCGGGTTCGGCCGGGGTGCCGCGCCGGAAGAAGGCGGCCTTGACGCCGGCGTCGGTCCCGTCGTGAGGGAAGCCGTAGATCTGCAGGCCGTCGTCGCCGTCCCATACGTAGATGGGGAACTGGTCGGCGGCAAAGGGGCGGGTGCCGCCGGGGGGCCGGAACCAGAACTGCACCTGGCGCTCGACTCGGAGCGGGACGCCCAGGTCGGTGATCACGCCGCTGGCCCACGCCCCGGCGGCCAGGACCAGGCGTTGGGCCCGGAATGTCTCGTCGGCGGTGGTGACGGTGACACCGCCGTCGGCGGCCGACCAGCCGGTCACGGCCTGACCGAAGCGCAGGTCGGCGTCGGCCCGCCCGGCTTGGTCCAGGTGAGCGGCCACCGTCGCCTCGGGCCGGGCGAAGCCGGCGTTGGTCTCCCACAGGGCGATCTCGTCCGGACGGGGGTGAAACGACGGGAACCTGGTGTGCAGCTCGGCCGCATCGAGCATCTGGTGGGGCAGGTCCCAACGCTCGGCGCTGGCCCGGCTACCCGTCACGGTCCGGCTGTCCGGGGGCCCGATCATCAGGCCACCGGTCACCTTGAGCAGGTCCCGGCCGGTGGTGGCATTCAGGTCCTGCCACAGCTCGAAGGCGCGCAGCAGCAGGGGGACGTAGTCGGGGTCCTCAAAGTACGCCTGGCGGTAGACCCGGCTGTCGCCATGGCTGGAACCGTAGGCGTGGGCGGACCCGAACCGCTCGAGGCCGATCACGCGCCGCCCTCGTCGGGCCAGGTGGGCGGCGGCGGCGCTGCCCATCCCGCCCAGGCCGACGACGATCACGTCGCTGTCCGTCCTCATCAGGCGACCAGGGCCGGGGCCGGCGGATTGAGCGACGCCCGGACCCGTCCACCGTCAGGGTCGTAGAGCACGTCGTTGGTAACCCGGGCACCGAGGCGCTCGCCGAACCACGCCACCTGGACGGCGGTTCCGGTCACGGCCAGCTCGGGAGGCAGCCAGGCGTACGCCACGCCCCGTCCGATGCTGGTCCCGTAGCCGGCGGAGGTGATGGCGCCGACGGCCGATGGACCCGAGAACACGCCCTCGCCGCCGAGGACCACCCGACCCGGGTCATCGAGGGTGACGGTCCGCAGGCGCCGGGTCACCGGGCGTCGTTCGAGGGCGTCGCGACCGACGAAGTCTAGGGACAGGTCGACGGCCCAGGCCAGGCCGGCCTCGGCCGGGGTGTCGACGGCGCTCATGTCCCGGCCCCAGGACCGGTAGCCCTTCTCCAGGCGCCTGGCATCCAGGGCGCCACGGCCGACGGGGACCACACCGTGCCGGGCGCCGGCGCCGGCCAACAGGTCCCACAGGCGCAGGCCGTACTCGCTGCCGGCGTACAGCTCCCAGCCCACCTCGCCCACATAGGACACGCGCAGCGCCGTCACCGCCACGTCGCCGACGTGGCCGGCGGTGGCCGAGAAGTACCGGCCCTGGGGGGCGGCGTCGGCCAGCTCGGCGAGGATGGCCGGGGCGGCCGGACCCCACAACCCGACGCAGCACTGGGCCCCGGTGATGTCGCTGATGCTCACCGCCCCGCCGACCCCCCTGGCGTGCTGGGCCAGCCACACCATGTCCTGAGGTCCGTTGGTCCCCACCCAGAAGCGTTCCGGGCCCAGGCGGGCCACGGTGATGTCGCTGCGGATGCCGCCGTGCTCGTTGAGCATGAGGGTGTAGCTGACCGACTCCGGTGACCGGTCCATGCGGGGATGGTCAGCCGGTCGAGGAGAACGAGGGCGCCGGGGCCGCTGACCTCCAGGCGACGCAGGCTGGTCATGTCGTAGAGGCCTCCCTGTTCCCGACCGACCCGGTGCTCAGTGGCCACGATCGCGGACCAGTGCCGGCTGGCCCAGTCCCCCCGAGTGCGGGCAGAGGCCAGGTCGGCCTCGGCGAGACGAGCCCGGTTGGTCTCGTACCACTGCGGGCGCTCCCAGCCCGCACTCACCCCGAACACCGCGCCAGCCTCGAGGTGGCGCTGATGGAAGGCGCTGACCCTCACCCCCCGCGGCTCGCGAGGCGGCGTCAGGGGGTGGACGATGTCGTAGACCTCGACGAAGCGGGCGACGGCCGGCGCCCGGACCGCAACAGGCGTGCGGGCGGGGGGCTCGAAGCGTTCCAGGTCCATCTCGTGGACGTCCATTGTCGGTGGTTGCCCACAGATGCCCTCGGCCACGCGGCCCGAGCCGCCCCGAGCGAGTGCGTGATCCAGATCGCCTCCGCCACCCAGAAGCCATCGAGCTCCTTGGCCGGACCCAGGAGCGGGGCGCCGTCGGGGGTGAAGGAGAAGATGCCGTTGATCCCCTCCTCCGGCCGGGTGGCGGCCAGAGCGGGCAGGAGGGCCACGGCGCCAGCCCAGGATGCCTCGAAGTCCTCCGGGGTGAAGGCGAGAACCGAGGGCATGCCCACCGAGCCGGTGCCGATGGTCGCGGGGTCGATCGGCATCGGCCGGTGGGCGTAGGACCCGACTCCCATGCGGGAGCCGTGCTCCCGTAGGTACAGCCGGGCGCTCTGGTGGCGGAGAAACGGTTGGCGGACCTCGTCCCGGCTCCCGCCGGCGGCGAGGGCCGGCACCATGCCGGTGACCGCGTACTGGTGAGCCATGGGTTGGATGGGGATGGCCACTCCGGCGAGGGCTCCGACCTGCGGTCCCCAAAACCCGGCGCAGCACACGACGACATCTGCCATCAGGGCTCCCTGCGTGGTCTCGACTCCCGTCACCCGGCTTCCCACCGAGGTGAGCCCCACCACCTCGGTGTCCGCCAGGATGCGGGCCCCGGAGCGGGCCGCCAGGGCGACGGTGGTGGGCTGGGGCCGCACCCATCCGTCGCCGGGGACGTGCATGGCGCCGATGATGCGGTCGGGGTCGATCAGACAGTGGAGGGCGGCGGCGCCCGGACCATCGACCAGCCGGGCTTCGAGGCCGCGGGCCTGGGCCCAGTCGCAGCGACGGTGCAGCTCGTCCCAGCGCGCCGGGTCGGTCGCCACCTCCAGGCTGCCCACCCGGTGGTTGCACCGCTCGCCGCCGGCTATCAGCCCGTCGATGCGGGCCATGGTGTAGGCGGTGAATCGGGTCATGGTCTCCGAGGGGTTGGTTTCGAAGACCCCGCCGGGGGCGTGCGACGTCGAACCGCCGGGGCGGGGCCAGGGTCCCCGCTCCACGACGGTGATGTTGCGCACCCCGCGAGCCGCCAACTCGTCGGCGACCCCACAGCCGACGATGCCGGCACCGACGATGACGACGGTGGGCCCACCCGCTCGGATCTGGGGCATGGCGACTCCCTTTGCGACGCGTGGGTTGGATCAGCCCCCAGCCCAGGCGGTAGCCGCCATGGCCGGGATCCTGCTCCACGATGCCGTGCAGATCCAGGGTGGCGAGCAGGCGTGACGCCGTCGACTTGTGCACCCCGATCGCCTGGGCCAGCTCGGTGACCCCTGCCACCCTCCGTCCGGCCAGGATCTCAACCAGCCGCAAGGCCCGGTCGACGGACTGCACGTGGGCCCCGGCCGGCTCGACGTCCTTGTCCACGCCGGCAGTCTCTCACGCCAGCGCTCCTGGACCTCAGACCTCCTGTAGCCACGCCTGTCCCCAACGTCGGCTGCCTGCACGACGCCGGCTGACGGGCTAGACCATGGCCATGGCCGACAGCGACACCCGCCCCGTCACGGGCAGATGGTTCGAGCAGCTCCCGGTTGGCACGGTCGTCACCCACGCCATCCGGCGCACCGTCACCGAGACGGACAACGTGTTGTTCTCCACCATGACGATGAACCCTGCTCCCCTCCACCTCGACGCCGACTACGCATCGCGGACCGAGTTCGGCCGGCCCCTGGTCAACTCGATGTTCACCCTGGCGCTGGTCGTGGGGCTCTCGGTTCCCGAGCTCACCCTGGGCACCATCGTCGCCCAACTGGGCATCTCGGAGGTGTCCTTCCCCTCCCCCGTCTTCACCGGGGACACGGTCCGGGTGGAGACCGAGATCGTCGATGCCCGGGCGTCCAGGTCGAGGACCGACGCCGGCATCGTGGTCTTCGAGCACCGGGCGTTCAACCAGCGCGATCAACTGGTCTGTCAAGCTCGACGCGCCGGTCTCATGCACCGGGATCCCTCGAGCGGGGGGCCATCGTCGTGACCGACGCCCTCGGGGAGGTCGCCTCGGCAACAGCCGCCGCCCTGGCCGGTGGCGATGCCACGCGATGGCCCGACAAGCTGTCGGCGCGAGACCGGGTCCACTTGTTGCTCGATGACCGCAGCTGGGTGGAGGACGGCCTGCTGGCCAGCGCCGGCTGCGAAGGCCTCCCGGCCGACGGGGTGCTCACCGGGGTCGGGACCGTCGAAGGGCGCCCGGTGGCGGTGATCGCCCACGACTTCACCGTCAAGGCCGGTTCCTGGGGCGCACTGACGTGTGAGAAGCAGATCCGCATGCTTGAGCGCGCCGACCGGGATCTGCTACCCGTCTTCTACCTTGTCGACTCCGCCGGGGGACGCCTTACCGACCAACTCGGCTTCTTTGCCGGTCGTCGCGGCGCGTCCCACATCTTCGGACTGCAGGTGCGCCTCTCCGGCCGGGTCCCCCAGATCTGTTGCCTGCTGGGACCCTCTGCCGCCGGTGGCGCGTACATGCCGGCATTCACCGACTGGGTGGGCATGGTCGACGGGAATGCCTCGATGTACCTGGCCTCGCCCCGGATCGCGGAGAAGGTCACCGGGGAGCAGACGACGCTCGAGGAGATGGGTGGCGCGGTGATGCACGCTTCGGTCTCCGGGTGCGCCGACGAGGTGTTCGAGGCTGACTGGCAGGTCATCGCCGCGGCGCGCCTCCTGCTCTCCTACCTGCCCGACCGGTGGACGCACCGGCCCCGGACGGCGCCGCCGGAGGAGCCCGAGGAGGCCGGCTGGCCCGACGACCTGATCCCCGCCGACCCCAACGTCGGCTACCACATCGGGGCCGTCATCAGGCGGCTGGTCGATGCCGGCAGCTTCTTCGAGATCAAGGCCCGCTGGGCCCAGGAGATTGTCACCGGGTTCGGCCGTCTCGGAGGCCGTACCGTCGGCATCGTGGCCAACCAGCCGTCCGTGCGCAGCGGGGCCATCTTCGTCGACTCGGCGGACAAGGCCACCAGGTTCATCTCGATGTGCGACGCGTTCAACATCCCCTTGATCTTCCTGCAGGACGTGCCCGGATTCATGGTCGGTGTCGCCGTCGAGCGCCAGGGCATCATCCGCCACGGAGCGAAGATGATCACGGCCATGGCCTCCGCCGAGGTGCCGAAGTTCAGCGTCGTCCTGCGCAAGGCCTACGCCGCCGGGTTCTACGCAATGTGCGCACCAGGGTTCGAGCCTCGGGCCACCATCGCCCTCCCCACCGCCACCATCGGCACCATGTCAGCGGACGCGTCGGTCAACGCCGTCTACGCCAACAAGATCGCCGCCATCGATGACCCCGATGAGCAGGCCGCTTTCGTCGCCGCCCGGAAAGAGGAACAGGAAGCCGACTTCACCCTGCTGCGCATGGGCAGCGAGTTGGTCATCGACACCGTCGTGGCCCCTGCCGCCCTACGCCACGAGCTGCTCGGGCGCCTCCAGGCTGCCGACGGCTGGACTCGCTCCGCCCCGCAGCGCCACCACCCGATCAGCCCGGTATGAGCCGCTCGCCAGGATGGCTCCCGACATGACCCTCACTCCCCGCATGACCCTCACTCCCCGCAGCCTGTTCTTCGTGCCCGGTTCCCGCCCGGACATGATTGCCAAGGTCTCCCGCTGGCAGCCCGACGTCGCCGTCATCGACCTCGAGGACGCTGTCGCCGCCTCCGAGAAGCAAGCGGCGCGGGGCTCGGCCATCGCCGCCATCGCCAGCCTCGAGGCCGGTCCCTCCATCGTGCTGGTCCGCATCAACGCGGCCCGCTCACCGTGGCACGCCGATGACCTGCGTGCCGTTGCCGAGTCGTCGGCCCAGGGCGTGGTGCTGCCGAAGTACCAGTCGGTCGAGGAGATCCCCGCGGTGCGTTCCGGCTTGGGCGAAGGTGCGTTCGTCGTCGTCGGATTGGAGACGGTCCGGGGCGTCGCCGACAGCCGGGGGCTGCTCGGCGCCGACATCGATGCCGCCTACTTCGGCGCCGAGGACTACATAGCCGACATCGGCGGGAGGCGCAGCCCGGGCGGCACCGAGGTCCTCTGGGCCCGCAGCCAGGTCATGGCCGCCGCCCGCCTCGCCGGGGTCGGAGCCATCGACCAGACCGTCGTGGCCGTGCGCGACGACGAGGCGTTCTTCACCGATGCCACCGCCGGGCGGGCCATCGGCTACACCGGCAAGATCTGCGTGCATCCCCGCCAGGTGGCGCTGGCCCATCAGGTGTTCACCCCGACCGACCGCGAGGTCGAGCACGCCCGCGCCGTCGTCGCCGCCGCGGGTTCCGGCGTGGCCGTGGTGGACGGCGAGATGGTCGACGACGTCCATGTACGGATGGCCGAGACGGTCCTCAGGCGGTCGACCCCGCGGTGAGCGCGGTTCGCCGACGGGTCCTGCACACGGTCCTGGTGGCCAACCGGGGCGAGATCGCCGTCCGGGTCATCCGGGCCGCCGCCGACGCCGGCCTGAGCAGTGTCGCGGTGTACGCCGAAGGGGACCGGGACGCGCCCCACGTCCGGCTCGCCGATGCGGCCTACCCGCTGGGCGGGGCCACCGCCGCCGAGACGTACCTGTCCGCCCCCAAGCTCCTGGCCGTGGCCGCCGAGTCGGGCGCCGACTCGCTTCACCCCGGGTACGGCTTCCTGTCGGAGAACGCCGACTTTGCGCAGGCCGTCATCGACGACGGACTGGTTTGGATCGGTCCGGGCCCCCAGGCCATCCGCCATCTTGGTGACAAGGTCTCGGCCCGCAGGATCGCCGGCGAGGCTGGAGCCCCGCTGGTTCCGGGCTCCGCCGGCTCGGTCGCCGATGCCGATGAGGTCGTGGCCTTTGCCGAGACCTCCGGCCTCCCCGTGGCCATCAAGGCGTCCTTCGGCGGGGGCGGGCGAGGCTTGCGGGTGGCGCGGACCATCGAGGAGATCCCCGACCTGTTCGAGGCAGCCAGGCGTGAAGCGGTCGGAGCCTTCGGTCGCGATGAGTGCTTCGTCGAGCGGTACCTCGAGCGACCCCGTCACGTCGAGGCCCAGGTCCTCGCCGATCAGCACGGCAACGTGGTGGTCGTCGGCACCCGGGACTGCTCCCTGCAGCGGCGCCACCAGAAGCTGGTCGAGGAGGCGCCGGCGCCGTACCTGTCCGCCGAGCAACGCATGATGATCCACGAGTCGGCCAGGGCCATCTGCCGGCATGCCGGCTACGTCGGGGCGGGAACGGTGGAGTTTCTTGTCGGCGGCGACGGCGCCGTCTCGTTCCTCGAGGTCAACGCCCGCCTCCAGGTCGAGCATCCGGTGACCGAGGAGACCGCCGGTGTGGACCTGGTGCGGGAGATGTTCCGGATCGCCGCGGGCGAAGAGCTCGGCCTCGAAGGTGATCCCGAGCCGCGGGGTCACGCCATCGAGTACCGCATCAATGCCGAGGATCCGGGACGCGGCTTCGTGCCGACTCCAGGAACATTGACCAGCGTGGTGTGGCCGAGCGGTCCCGGTGTGCGGGTCGATGCCGGGGTCGAGCGCGGCGGCGTGGTCGAGGCCCAGTTCGACTCGATGCTGGCCAAGCTGATCGTCACCGGCACGGATCGAACGAACGCTTTGGAACGCAGCCGGCGCGCCCTGGACGAGATCACCGTCGAGGGCGTCGCCACGGTGATCCCCTTTCATCGGGCGGTGGTGCGTGACCCGGCGTTCACGTCGGAGGGTGACGGCTTCGCGGTGCACACCCGCTGGATCGAGGCCGAGTTCGACAACGTCATCACCCCCTTCGCCGGCGGCACGAGGCTGGGCGCCGACGAGGTGACCATCGAGGTCGGAGGGCGAGCCATGGTGGCCCGACTACCCGGCCTCACCTCATTGGGGCCGGCCGGCGATCCCATCCGGGCTCACGCCTACCAGGCGGCGCTCGGTGGCAAGGAGAAGACCGGCGATGCCGTCACCGCTCCGATGCGAGGAACGATCATCAAGGTCCTCGTCGCCAACGGCCAGCATGTTGAGACCGGGGAGGTTCTCGTTGTGCTCGAAGCCATGAAGATGGAGAACGCGGTCGTAGCCCACAAGGCGGGGACGGTGGCCGGGCTGAGCGTCACCGTCGGCCAGGGCGCCAAGGCTGACGCCGTGCTCTGCGAGCTCCGCCCCGTCCCGTCCGCCGCCGACGACGACCACGGCGGCTGAGCTCAGGCGGACGGTCCGCTGAGCACCACGGCGGCAACCGCGTCGAGGGCGGCAATGTCCTCCATGGCGCTGGTGTCGCCCGCCGGCGCCCCTTCCTCGACCAGGTCCCGCAGCAACCGCCGCATGATCTTGCCGGTCCGGGTCCGGGGCAGGTTCGGGGTCACGTAGAAGCGGTCGACCCGGGCGTACCCGCCCACCTGGGCCACGACCCGCTGTTGGATGTCATGGACGACCGCAGACGTGGCTGTGGCGTCGGCGGTGTCCCTCAGCATCACGAAGGCGACCGGAACAGTCCCTTTCGTGGCGTCGGCCACCCCGACGACCGCTGCTTCGGCCACCGCCGGATGGGCGCCGACCACCGCTTCGATCTCCATGGTGGAGATGCGATGGGCGGCGACGTTGATGACGTCGTCGGCCCGGCCAAGCACCCAGAGGTGGCCGTCGTGATCGACGACCGCCTCATCGTGGGTGGCGTAACGTCCCGGATAACGGCTGAAGTAGGTGCTCAGGTACCGGTCGTGATCGTCCCAGACGGTGCGGGCCAAGGTGGGGAACGGCCCCGACATGACCAGGTTGCCCTTCACCCCGGGCGGAACGGGGTTGCCGGCCTCGTCGAGCACCTCGTAGGAGTGGCCGGGGACAGGGCGCCCCACCGAGCCGGCCTTGAGGTCGTCGACCCCGGAGACCGAGTAGGTCCAGGTGGAACCGGTCTCGGTCTGGCCATAGGCGTTGATGACCGGCACTCCCCCACCGAGGTGCTCGGTGGTCCACGCGAACGTCTCCCCGTCGAGCGGCTCGCCCTGAGCGGTGACCAGACGCAGAGCCGGGAGCGGATGGGCGGCAGCCAGCTCGTCGCCGAACTTTCGCAGCATCCGCAGGGCGGTTGGCGCGGCAAGGACCTTGGTGACGGCGTGGCGTTCACACAACTCGTAGAAACGAGCAGTGGTCGGGGTGTCGAGCGCCCCCTCGTAGCACGCAATGGTCATGGCGTTGGCCAGGCCACCGACCACGGCTTGGATGGGGAACGTCAACCAGCCTACGTCGGCCGCCACCCAGTACACGTCTCCTTCGTCGTAGCCGACCTGCCAGCGGGCGTTGGCCCAGGTCCCGAGCAGGAAGCCACCCACGCTGTGCACGACCCCCTTCGGCTGCGATTCGGTCCCACTGGTAAAGATCAGGAACGACGGATCGTTGGGGTCGAGGGCGACAGCGGCCGCCGGCGGATGGTCCGTACCCACCAGGTCGGCGTAGCTCACCTCACCCTCGCCAAGCTCGACGCCCCGGCCGGTACGGTCGACGACGACGACGTGGTCCACGCATCCAACGTCAGGACGGGCGGCGCGCAGCACGTCGAGGAGGGCCACGATCTTGCCTCGGCGGTACATGCCGTCGGCCACGATGACGATCCCCGCCCGCGCCGCCCGCAGCCGGGAGGCGACCGCCTCGGGCCCGAACCCCGAGAACAGCACCGTGTAGATGGCACCCAGCCGGTTGCAGGCGTGGATGGCGACGAAGGCTTCAACCAGGTTGGGCATGTAGATGGCGACCACATCACCGGGGCCCACCCCGAGCGATGCCAACCCGGCCGCCAGCCGGGCCACCTCGGCAGCCAGTTCCCGGTACGTGACGGTCCTGGCATCGCCGGGCTCACCTTCCCAAACGATCGCAGCCCGCTCGGCGGTGACCGGATCCTCGGCCCACCGGTCCACGCAGTTGTCGGCCACGTTGAGCCGGCCGCCGTCGAAGTAGCGGGCGTCGGAGATGGTCCCGGTGCGTACGGTCTCCCAGGGGGTGGACCATCGCTGCTGGTCAGCCACCCATGCCCAGTACAGATCGGGATCCTGGGCGTGCAGGGAGCGGGCCAGCTCGAGTTGCTCGGCTTGGTGGGCCGAGCGCCACTCTTCCCGGAGGGGGATGAGCGGAGCCGACAACAGCTCGGCCAGTCGGTCGTTGCTCATGACGTCCCCTCGGGTCAGGGCCGCAGCTCACGCGACAGGATCTCCAACTGGATCTCGTCGGCCCCACCGCCGATGCGGAGGATCCGGGTGTCGCGGTAGTGGCGGGCGATGGTGGTCTCCTCGACGAACCCCGAACCACCGAAGAGCTGCACGGCGCTGTCGACGATTCGATCGGCGGCCAACGCGGCGTGGTACTTGGCCATGGCGACGGAGCGGGCGGCATCGGGATGCCCGGCGTCGAGGCGCGCCGCGGCCTGATAGGTCATGAGTCGGGCCGCGGCCAGATCGATCTCCATCACGGCCACGCGATGGCGCACGGTCTGCAGGTTGGCCAACGGCTCGCCGAAAGCCATCCGGTTCTTGATGTGGTCCCGGACCAGATCGAGGCACTCGGCGCCGTGACCGAGACCCATGCCCGCCAGCGTGACCCGCTCGAGTTGGAACGCCTCCATGATCTGGTAGAAGCCCCGGTCGACAGTCCCCAGCACGTCGTCGGCGCCGACAACGACGCCATCGAGGATGACCTCGCGGGTGTCAGAGGAGTGCCAGCCCATCTTGGCCAGAGGAGGGCCGAAGGACAGGCCCGGGGCGCCGGCATCGACCAGGAACGTGGTGATGCCCCGGTGACCGGCATCGTCGGAGGTGCGACCGGCGAGGATCAACACGTCGGCGACACCCGCGTTGGTGATGTAGGTCTTGGTCCCGCGCAGCTGCCAACCGTCATCGACCGGGCGGGCCACGGTGGCCACCGAGGCCACGTCCGAGCCGGTGTCAGGCTCGGTCACTGCGATCGACGCGATCAACGAACCCGAGGCCAGCCCTGGCAGGTACCGGGTCTGCTGGGCCTCGGTCCCGAACCGGGTGAGGTGGGGGGCGGCCATGTAGCCACTGACCAGGGCGGTGACGGCCAACCCACCGCTGGCCCGGGCCAGCTCCTCGGCGAGCAGGGCGACGGCGAGCGCATCCCCCCCGCTCCCTCCGTGCTCCTCGGGGATGGACAGCCCCAGCAGGCCGGCGCCGCCAAGCTTGGTCATGAGCTCTCTCGGGGGTGCCCCGGCCGCCTCCGCATCTCTCACCAGGGGGCGGACCTGCTCGTCGACCACGGCCCGGCATGTGGCCTGAAACTCCACGTGGATGTCATCGAGCTCCCACGTCACCGGCACCCCCTCTGACCGTCTGGCGACCACCGGCCGTCGAGGCTCGACGCTACCAGCACGGCTCACTTGTGACCGCCGGTCGAGCCGCCCGGATCGGGTCGTTCGGCCACGCTGAGGCCGTGGTGGGCCATGATCGCGTCCAGCTTGGCGTGCAGCTCGGCGATCTCGCTTCGACGCTCCCGGCCCTTCTTGATCAGGTGCACGGTGCCGCCGGCGGCGATGCACGCACCGATGTCCGAGGTCGTGTTCTCGTAGTTGCCCCCGATCAGCTCGGACTTGGCCGACACGTTGAGTCCGAGCAGCGGCAGCACCACGATGTAGATCCCGAGCAGGAACAACAACACGACATGGACCTTCGATGAGAGGATCCTCGGCACGGCGTTGAGCACACGGACGAACGAGTTGGGGTGCCCGTCCTGGGCGCCGATGACCGGAGCCTCGATGCCTTCGACATAGTTGACCTCGGCCATCGTTGCCTCCACGGGGTTGAACGTGGACCGATGGTCTCACCCCGGCGTGGCCGGGCGCCGCCGATGCGCCGTCCGGTGGCCCTTCGCGACGTTGCTCCCCAGCCCTCCTACTGTGATTGGCATGACGACGACCGATGCCGGCGACCGCCGGTCTCTCCCCCCGGGAGGGCGGGTGACGATACCCGGGCGGGGCCATCCCTGGGTGTGGGACAGTGGCGAGCGGTCATCGGCGCCGACCGTCGTCCTCATCCACGGATGGACCTCCACCGCCGCCCTCACCTGGCGGTTCTGCATGCCGCCGCTGGCCGAGCGTTTCCGGGTGGTTGCGCCCGACATGCGAGGTCACGGGCGGGGGATCCGCAGCTGGCGGCCCTTTCGCCTGGAGGACTGCGCCGACGACGTGGCCGGGTTGATCGCGGCCCTGGGCACGGGCCCGGTCATCGTTGCCGGATACTCGATGGGAGGACCGGTGGCTCAGCTGGTGTGGCGCCGCCACCCTGAGGTGGTCGCCGGACTGGTGCTGTGCGCCACCGCCTGTTCCTTCGCTCGCAACCCCAGGTCGGGAGCCGTGGTGGCCGCAACCGCCTTGAGCCTTGGCCTGGCCGCCTCCACCTTCCCCCCCATGGTGCGCTCTGCGGGGATGCGGCGCATGGCCCAGTCGACGTTCCCCCCCGGTGGGTCGCCCATGGCCGGGTGGGCAGCCCAGGAGTGGGGGGCGGCGGATCCCGCCGGCCTGCTGGCCGCGGGGGCCGCCCTCCTCCGCTACGACTCGTCGTCGTGGATATCGACGGTGAACGTCCCCACCGGGGTCATCGTGACGTCAGAGGACCAGACGGTTTCCCCGAACCGCCAGCGGCGCCTGGCCGAGGCCGTTCCCGGGGCGTTCAGCCTGAGCGTGGCGGGTGGTCATCGGTCGTGTGTGGAGGCGCCGGAGCGCTTCGTGCCCGCCCTGGATGAGGCCTGCCGGCGGGTGGCCGAAGCCACCTGTCCGGCGCCGGAGCCGAGCGCCCGCTCCACCGCCCGGGCGGCATCAGCGACCGCCTCACCGTAGCGCCGGCCCGGCTGGCGGGTGGTGCGTCCGAGGGGCCCCGACACCGACACGGCGGCGAGGATCACACCGCCGGCCCGGACGGGGGCGCTCACCGAAGCCACCCCCGCCTCCCGCTCCTCGACGCTCTGCACCCACCCTCGGCGGCCCAGGTCAGGATGGTCGGCGAGGGCCCGGGCCGCCGAGCCCCGGTCCATGGGCAGGGCCGCCCCCACCGCCACCATGGTCCGCAGGCCGTGCGGGGACTCGAGGGACGCCACACAGATCCGTTGCCCCCCCGAGACGACGTAGAGCTGCGTGCTCTCTCCCGTCCGGTCCCGCAGGGCGCTGAGGGCGGGCAAGGCCACGTCGGCCAGGCTCCGGCCGCCCGGGCCGGCCGCCCGGGCCAGAACGATCAGCCGCTCGCCGAGCACGAAGCACCCGGCGGCGTCGCGGCTCACCAGGCCGTGCACCTCGAGGGCGACCGCCAGGCGGTGGGCGGTCGCCCGTGGCATCCCGGTCGCCGCCACCAGCGGGGCCAGGGCTTGGGGACCTCCGGCCAGGACCTCCAGGATCCCCACCGCCTTGTCCAGCACGCCGACACCGCTACGGTCTACACTCATTCCCATAGCCCGAGAATCTATCTCAGATTGTGAGACGACTTGCTGATGTCCGCCGAGACACTGGCCGAAAAGGTCTGGGACCGCCACCTGGTCCGCCACGCCGAGAGCGAGCCCGATCTGCTCTACATCGACCTC
>JALYVP010000044.1 GCA_030853185.1 Actinomycetota bacterium
CCTCGCGCCGCAGCCCAGGATCCGCTCCCGGACGTCACATGAAATCTATCGAGAGGTCATGCGTTTGGCTGGGAGGCGAGTACCATGGGGCCATGGTCGAGCCGATTCGCTGGATGGGTACGAGAGAGGCTTGCGAGCGGCTGGGCATCACCTTGAGGACGCTGTACCGCTTCATCGACGAGGGTCAACTGCCGGCGTACAAGATGGGGAGGGTCATCCGGTTGCAGGAGTCCGACCTCGACGCATTCATCGACCGGATGCGGATCACCCCCGGCACGCTCGATCACCTGTACCCGGAGCCGAAGTCGCAGGAGGTACCGGAGGTGCGCGACGCCGAGGGGCGCTGACACTAGCGTCGGTGAGATGGTCGACTGCCTGTTCTGCAAGATCGTCGCCGGTGAGATCCCTTCCGATGAGGTCGCTTCCACCGAGTTGACCTACGCCTTTCGCGACATCAACCCGGCCGCCCCTGTCCACGTGCTCGTCGTCCCCCGCACCCACATCGCCGACGCATCCGAGGTGGGCCCACAGCACGGTGCCATCCTGGCGGAGATGCTGATCACCGCCAAGGCCGTGGCGGACGCCACCGAGATCGGCGAACGGGGCTACCGCCTGGTGTTCAACGTGGGCGACGACGCGCTCAACTCCGTGTCCCACCTGCACCTCCATGTCATCGGCGGCAAACGGATGGGTTGGCCCCCGGGGTGAAGCCCCCACCCGCCAGAACCGGACCGGAGCCGGAGAACGGCTCCGCCCTCCAGCCGGTAGCCTGGGATTCCAGAAGCATCGTGTCCCCACCCGTCACCGTCACCGTCCCCAACCACGTGATGTCGCGCCTGGTGGGTCCGCTCAACGAGAACATTCGCCTGGTCGAGGAAGCGTTCGACGGCGCCCGGATCATCACCCGGGGCAACGAGTTCATGATCTCCGGTGATGGGGCTGACGTCGCCGCCCGCCTGGTGGACGAGCTGCGCCTGCTGATCGAGCACGGCGCCACCGTCGATCCCGAGGTCGTGCGCCGCACCATCGACATGATCCGCGACGACGAGCGTCCCTCCGAGGTCCTCACGGCCGACATCCTGCGGTCCGCCCGGGGACATTCGGTCCGGCCCAAGACCAGCGGGCAGAAGCGGTACGCGGAAACCATCCGTGACCACGTGGTGACGTTCGGCATCGGACCCGCCGGGACCGGCAAGAGCTATCTGGCCGTGGCCCTCGCCGTTCAGGCCCTGCAGGCCAAGACGGTCGAGCGGATCATCCTCACCCGGCCGGCGGTGGAAGCCGGCGAGCGTCTGGGGTTCCTGCCCGGCGACCTGATGGCCAAGGTCGACCCGTACCTCCGGCCCCTCTATGACGCCCTCTACGACATGATGGGCACCGAAGCGGCCCGACGGCTGCTCGACACCGGAACCGTGGAGGTGGCCCCGCTTGCCTACATGCGGGGCCGCACCCTCAACAACAGCTTCATCATCCTGGACGAAGCCCAGAACACCACGCCCGAGCAGATGAAGATGTTCCTCACCAGGATCGGCTTCGGCTCCAGGGTCGTCGTCACTGGCGACGACACCCAGGTCGACCTGCCCGGTGGCCGCTCCGCACTCATCGGCCTCGAGGCGGTGCTCGGCGGCGTCGAGGGCCTGGCGTTCGTCCATCTGGGACGGCGCGACGTGGTCCGCCACCGCATCGTCGCTGACATCGTGACGGCGTACGAATCGGCCGACGGACCAGCCGCGGATGGACGTTCCGCAGAGCGACGTCAGACCGCCCAGCCCGGGGGATCCCGGGTCGGGTCCGCCTGAGTTTAGGAGACCATGCAAGCGCAAGTCTTTGCCGCCGACGAGCAGACCGCTCAGCCGGTGGACACGCTGAGGTGGATCCACCTCGCCGAGGCGGTGCTGGCCGAGGAGGGGGTCGGCGACGCCGAGGTGTCGATGTTGTTCGTGGACGAGGTGGCCATCGCCGATCTCAACAAACGGTTCCTGGGCCGGGACGGGCCCACCGATGTCCTGGCCTTCCCCATTGACGAGGACCCAGGCGAGGGGGGCCGATCGCCTGACTCGGGCGGTTCGGGTCCCGGCTTCAACGCCGAGTCGTCGGAGGCACCCTCCCTGCTCGGTGACCTGGTCATCTGCCCGGCGGTGGCGCAGCGCAACGCCCCCGAGCATGCCGGGACCTACGAGGACGAGATCGCCCTGCTGGTCGTGCACGGCCTGCTCCACCTGCTCGGCATGGACCACGCCGACGAGGACGAGGCCGAGGTCATGGAGGGCAGGGAACGCGAGTTGCTCCACCGCCACCACTCGCCGCTGACTGCCGGGAACGACAGCCCGCCCGATCGCACGTCGGGGCCCGAGGCGGACGACTGATGACGGTCGCCGCCACCCTCGAGGCGGTCGGCCCGCCGACCGCCCATCACGTCGGCACCAGCGACATCGTCCTGCTGGTGGTCGTGGTCGTCCTGATCGCCGTCACCGGGTTCCTGGCCCTCTCCGAGACGGCTCTGACCCGGATGTCGCAGATCAAGGCCAAGAGCCTGGTCGAAGAGGACCGCAGGCACGCCACCGTCCTGCTCCGCCTCGTGGAGCACACCGAGCGGGTCCTCCCGGTGGTCCTCTTCGCTCTCGAGATCTGCACCCTGGTGGCAGCCACCCTCGTCGGGGTCGTCTCCGAGCACGCGTTCGGCGGGATCGGTGTCCTCGTCTCCACCGTCTTCGAGGTCATCGTCATCTTCGTGGTGGCCGAGCTGGCGCCGAAGACGTGGGCGGTCCAGCACAGCGAGCGGGCCGCCCTCCTGACCGCCCCGTTCATCCGGGTCCTGGTGGCGTTGGTGCCCCTGCGGTGGGCGACCCGGGCGCTGATCACCGTCTCCAACCTCCTCCTCCCCGGCAAGGGCATGCGCGAAGGGCCCTACACGTCCGAGGAGATGCTGCTGGCCATGGCCGACACGGCCGCCGCCGAAGAGGTGATCGAGCACCAGGAACGCACCTTGATCCATTCGATCATCGATTTCGGTGACACCATCGTGCGCGACGTCATGGTGCCGCGCCCCGACATGGTTTCGGTCGAGTCGAGAGCCAAGATCAGCGACGTCGTCGACATCGCCATCGCCGCCGGCTACAGCCGCATCCCCGTGTTCGGCCAGGGCATCGACGACATCGTCGGAGTGGTGATGGCAAAGGACCTGATGCGCGCCGAGCGGGAAGGTCAGGTGGACCAACCGGTGACGGAGATCCTCCGGGAGGTGCATTTCGTCCCCGAGTCCAAACGCGTCTCCGAGCTGATGCGCGAGATGCAGACCAACAAGGCCCACATCGCCCTGGTGGTCGACGAGTACGGCGGCACTGCCGGATTGGTGACCCTTGAGGACCTGATCGAGGAGCTCGTCGGTGAGATCACCGACGAGTACGACAACGAGGAGGCCGATGTCGAACGCCTCGATGACGGCACCCTGGCGGTGAACGCCCGGATGCCGGTAGACGAGGTCAACGAGCTGCTCAGCGAGCCCGGCCTGCCCGAGGGTGACTGGGACACCGTGGGCGGCCTCGTCTACAGCCTCCTCGGCCACGTGCCGACCGAAGGGGAGTCGGTCTCCTACGATCGGCACCACCTCGTGGCCGAGTCGGTGCAGGGCCGGCGGATCGGCCGGGTCCGTATCACGACCCTGCCCGGCGGTGATGAGCCGAGCGACAACGATGCGTCCGCCTCCCAGCAGTCCCCATGAGCCACCGCTCGGGTTTCGCCACCCTGGTCGGGCGGCCCAACGTGGGGAAATCCACCCTGCTCAACACCGTTGTGGGCCAGAAGGTCTCGATCACCTCACCGGTCGTGCAGACCACCCGCAACCAGGTGCGCGGCGTGCTCACCAGGCCTGATGCCCAGGTGATCTTTGTGGACACGCCCGGGATCCACAAGCCCCGCACCCTCCTCGGCGAGCGTCTCAACGACACCGCCGCCGACGCTCTGGGCCAGGTGGACGTGACGGTCCTCGTCATCGACGCCACGGCCATCGTGGGCCGGGGCGACCGGTTCGTGGCCGCCATGGTTCCGAGGACCAGCATCTGTGTGGTCAACAAGGTCGACCGCGCCTCGCGCCAGACGGTCCTCCGCCAGCTGCTGGCCGCAGCCGAGCTGGGTCTGGACGAGTACTTCCCCGTCTCCGCCCGAACCGGTGAAGGCGTCGAGGCCCTGGTGGACGCCATCGTGTCTCGACTCCCTCCCGGCCCGCAGTTCTATCCGCCCGACACGGTCACTGATGTGGCCGAGGCCTTCTGGGTGGCCGAGCTGGTCCGCGAGCAGCTGCTGGCGGTCATGACCGAGGAGGTTCCCCATAGCATCGCCTGCCGGGTCACCGAGTGGGAGTGGCCGCGGATCCGATGCGAGATCAACGTCGAGCGCGACTCTCAGAAGGGCATCGTCATCGGTCGGGGCGGGGCCGTGCTCAAAGACGTCGGTATCCGGGTCCGCGAGCAGCTGCCCCCCGGCGCCTACCTGGAGCTGTTCGTCAAGGTCAACCGGGACTGGCAACGGCAGGCCCGGGCCCTGGAGCGCCTCGGCTACTGAGCCCCTCGCCGGCCGGCACCCGGAGCGGGGCCAGGAACGCCTCGACCTCGTGGCGGTGCCGCGTCCTGGCCATCGGAGGCAGGGCCCGGACCAGGTCCCAGCGGTACCGGGCTCGACCCAAGCGGGAATCGAGGACGGCCACGACACCACGGTCGGTGTTGGTGCGGATGAGACGCCCGGCGCCTTGAGCCAGCAACGTCGCCGCTCGGGGCACGTCGATGGTGGAGAAGGCCTGGCGGCCGAGGCGGTCACGCCGGGCCTGCAGGAGGGGATCGTCGGGGCGGGGGAACGGCAGGCGGTCGAGGGTCACCAGCGAGCATGCCGGCCCGGGTACGTCGACGCCCTGCCAAAAGCCCATGGTGGCGAACAGGCACGACTGCTCCTCGGTGCTGAAACGGGCGACGAGGGCTGGCTTGGGCAGATCAGCCTGGGTCATGACCGGCCAGGGGACCCGGGCCGCCACGGCCACCGCCGCCGCGTTCATGGCCCGCCACGACGTGAACAGGGCCAGGGTGCGGCCCTCGGCGGCCTCGATCAACGCCACCAGCTCATCCAGCATCGCCGCCTCGTAGCCCGCCTGGCGGGGATCGGGCAGGTGGAGCGGACAGTACAGGAGGGCCTGGGTCGGATAGTCGAAGGGACTGCCGACGTCGATGTCGTCGAAGGTGCCGGGGGCCAGGCCGATGCGGTCAGCCAGCCGGGGAGGAATGGTGGCACTGGTCAAGACCGCCACCGGGGCGTCCGCCGGGTCCCACAGGAGGGCTCCGAGCAGGGCGGCGACATCCACGGGCGCCACTCGCAGGACGGGGGCGTGCTCAGGCCCCTCGACCCATGCCACCATGGCCTCCGTGAGGGTCAGGACCTGATCGATCTCGCTGACCAGGGTGGTGCCCGCTTGCTGCACCCGGATGCGTCGTGCGGAGCGCTCCTGGGCCCCATCGGTGTCCCCGGCGACCTTGCGGACCTCGGCCAGCAGGCGGGTAAGGCGCTCGCGCAGCAGAGTCAGGCGTTCGTTGACGGTGTCATCAAGGGGGCTGGCCAGCCGGCTACCTCGCAGCGGAGCCAGGGCATCGGCCAGCAGTGACGCCGCTTCGCCGGCGGCGTCCACGGTGCTGGGGTCGCCGAGCAGCGGCCGAGCGGCCCGGGCCAGGGCGTGGACCCGGCCCCCGGCCAGGTCGAAGCCCAGGCTGGCTGACGCAATGTCCTCCAGCTCATGGGCTTCGTCGAAGACGACCAGGTCGTGGGGAGGGAGGACCTCTCCGCCGGACGCCAGGTGAGCGGCGTAGAGGTGGGTGTTGACCACCACCACGTCGGCGTCGGCGGCCCGTTTCCTGGCCGCCTCCGCGAAGCATTCGTCGCCCGCCGGGCACCGACTTGCCCCCGGGCAGTCCCGGGGTCCCACGCTGACCTGGGCCCAGGCGTCGTAGCTCGGTTCGAACGGCAGGTCGGCCCGATCGCCGGTTTGCGCCGTGGTCGACCATGCCGCCAGCCGTTGCACCTCCCGGGCGAAGGGGCCCAACACCGCCCTTCCGTCGCCGCTCCGGCTGTCGCCGGTCAGCTGGTCATCGAGGGTCAGCTGGTCACCGCCCCCGCCGATCTCGCTGACCCGTTGCCGGCAGATGTAGTTGGAGCGACCCTTGAGCACGGCGAAGTCCACCGGGTCGCCGAGGGCGCCCGCCACCACCGGCAGGTCCCGCTGGGCCAGCTGATCCTGGAGGGCCTTGGTGGCGGTCGCCACCACGCAGCGGGTACCGGCCGCCAGGGCGGGGACCAGGTAGGCCAGGCTCTTTCCGGTGCCGGTCCCGGCGGCCACGATCAGGTGGCGACGGCCGGCGATGGCGTCGGCCACCGCCGCCGCCATGCGCTGCTGGGCCGGACGGTGCTCGTGATGGGCCAGCGCCGCGGTGACCCGCTCCAGGGCAGGCAGGACGGTGCGGGTGTCTGTCGGCGCCGACCGTTCGCTCACCAGGTGACGCTACCGCCGTCGGTGACCTACGCGCCGGGACGACACGAGCGTGGGAACAGGGCGACCAACGCGTGGGAACATGGCCCTCGTGCGACTGCGCATCTTCACCGAACCCCAACTCGGAGCCACCTACGACGATCAGCTGGCTGCAGCCGTCTGCGCCGAGGAAGCCGGCTTCGACGGATACTTCCGCTCCGATCACTTCCTGACCATGGGCGACAGCGACGGTCTGCCCGGCCCCACGGATGCCTGGATCACGTTGGCCGGCTTGGCCAGGGAGACCAGCCGGATACGCCTTGGCACCCTCCTCACCTCCGCCACGTTCCGCCTGCCCGGGCTGCTCGCCGTCTCGGTCGCCGAGGTCGACGCCATGAGCGGGGGGCGGGTCGAGCTCGGTCTGGGCGCCGGCTGGTACGCCGACGAGCACACCGCTTACGGGATACCGTTCCCCTCCACCTCGGAGCGCTTCGAGCGACTGGAGGAGCAGCTGGCCATCATCACGGGTCTGTGGGAGACGCAGGCAGATGAGACCTTCGACTTTGCCGGAACCCATTACCAGCTGTGTGACAGCCCGGCGCTACCCAAACCGTCCCAGCAGCCCCGGCCCCCGGTGATCATCGGGGGCGCCGGCCTCAAGCGGACGCCAGCGCTGGCGGCCCGCTTCGCCAACGAGCTCAACACGCCGTTCATGTCCTCCGAGGACGCCAAGGCCCGTTACGCCGCCGCCGACGAGGCGTGCCGGGCCGCGGGACGGGATCCCGCCGATCTGGGCCGCTCGGCGGCGGTCGTGATGTGCTGTGGCGCCGGGGACGCAGAGGTGGCGCGCCGGGCCCAGGCCATCGGCCGCGACGTCGACGACCTCAAGGCCAACGGCGTCTGCGGCACCCCCCCCGAGGTGATCGCCCGCCTCGAGGAGTGGAAGGAGGCTGGGGCGGGCACGGTCTATCTCCAGATGCTCGATCTCTCCGATCTGGGTCACATCCGCCTCATTGGTGCCGAGGTGCTGCCCGCCGTCACCTGAGCTCTGCGGCAGGGTGGCCCGGCGGGACTCCCGGCGCCGGCCCCGGCGGTGACCGCGCCCCGGTAGGCGATACGGTGCTCGGAATGGACGTTCCCGGCCTCGATCCCAAGCGGATGCCGCGGCACGTGGCTTGCGTCATGGACGGCAACGGCCGCTGGGCCACCCAGCAGGGGCTGCCGAGGACCGAGGGCCACCGGGCCGGCGAGGAGGCCCTCTTCGATGCCGCTCAGGGAGCCCTGGCGCTGGGCCTGCCGTGGTTCACCGTCTATGCCTTCTCCACCGAGAACTGGCGCCGGCCGAGCGACGAGGTCCGCTTCCTGCTCAACGTGATCGCCGATCAGCTGCTGACCCGTCGCCGGGACGACCTTCATGCCCTCGGGGTGCGCATCCAGTTCATCGGGCGGAGGGACTGGCGGGTGCCCCGCTGGGTGCTGCGGCGCATGGACGAGGCGGCCCGGCTCACGGAGCACAACACCAACATGACCCTGACGGTGGCGTTCAACTACGGAGGACGAGCCGAGATCGTCGATGCGGTCAGGGAGCTGGTCGACGCCGGCACCCCGGCGTCGAAGATCACCGAGAAGGCGATCCGCCGCCATCTCTACAACCCGTCAGTGCCGGACCCGGATCTGCTGATCCGGACCTCGGGGGAGTACCGGCTGTCCAACTTCCTGCTCTGGGAGTTGGCCTACAGCGAGCTGGTGTTCACCGAGGTGCTGTGGCCTGACTTCCGTCGCGAGAACCTCTATGACGCCATCCGGGAGTTCCAGGCCCGGGATCGGCGCTTCGGCAACACGGCCAGCCGGGACGCCCAGGGCATCCCCAACTGAGGCGGCGGCTGATGGTCGGGCTCTACCGGGAGGACGCCGTCGTGTTGCGCACCCACCGACTCGGTGAGGCCGATCGCATCGTCGTGCTCCTGACCGCGGGCAGGGGGAAGGTGCGGGCGGTGGCCAAGGGGGTGCGCAAGACCAAGAGCCGCTTCGGGGCTCGCCTCGAGCCGCCGAGCAACCTCCGGGCCATGCTCTACGAGGGCCGGCAGCTCGACACCATCACCCAGGTCGAGACCATCGACCCCTATCGCCGGGTGCGTGACGACCTGGACCGCACCACCGACGCCCTGGCCCTGGTCGAGGCGGTCGACCAGGTGGCCCAGGAGGGAGAGGCCAACATCGGTCTCTACCGCATGCTGACCCGGGCCTTGCATGCCCTTGACGAGCACCGCTCGCCGCTGCTGGTGCCGTCGTTCTACTGGAAGCTGCTGGCCATCGAGGGAGTCGCCCCGGTGGTCGATGTGTGCGCCGGCTGTGGCACCCCTGGCGTCGGCACCGGCGTGGCCGTCCTCGCCGGCGCGGCAGAGGCGGCGGCCGCCACCGAACTGGTTGCCTATGACCCGTTGGCGGGCGGGGCGCTGTGCCGCTCGTGCCGCCAGGGGGTGGGTCTGGTGCCCGGCGCCCTGGACCTGATCCGCCGGGTCTTCGGCGGGGATCTGGCCGGGGTCCTGGCCGAGCCGGCCGGTCCGGCTTCGGCCCAGGTGGCGGAGCTGGCGACCACATCCCTGGAGCACCACCTGGAGCGCCGTCTCCGCGTCGTCCGCCTCCTCGGTCACTAGGCTCCCCGGAAGGGGGAGGTCTTGGGATGCAGGGTCACGTCCGGGATGTTCAGGCGCTCGGCCGATTCGAGATCTTTTTTGTCGTCGCCGTGACCACTGTGATCGTCGTCCGGGCGTTCCTGGTGGTGACCGGTTACCCCAAGGTCGGCGGCGGCAGCCTCCATGTCGCTCACGTCCTCTATGGCGGGCTGGCCATGGCCGTGGCCATCGTCATGTTGGAGATCGCCCCGGGCACGAGAAGCAAGCGACGAGCAGCGGTTCTCGGGGGGATCGGCTTCGGTCTGTTCATCGACGAGGTCGGCAAGTTCGTCACCAAGGACGTCAACTACTTCTTCAAGCCGGCCATAGCCATCATCTACGCCATCTTCGTGATCTTCTTCCTGATCGTGCGCGAAGTGATCCTGCGTCGCGCCCTCAGCGAGCAGAAGCGCCTGGCCGTGGCCTCCGGGGCTCTGGCCGACCTGGCGCTCGGCCAGCTCCACGAGGACGACCGCCTCCACGCCGTCGGGTTGCTGGGCGACGTGGTCGGTCACCGGGACTTCCGCGCTGCCATCCACCGGGGGCTGCACGCCGAGCGGCCGTGTGCGGAGGGCGCGACCGAGGTGCGGATCACCGCCTACCGGGATCGGCTGGGCACCGCCACCCGGCGCCTCGTCGACCACGAGAGGTTCTCCACCCTTCTGGCCGGGTTGATGGTTGTGGGCATCGCCGGGATCCTCGTCGAGTTGGGCCTGATCGTGTCCCTGCCCCAGGCGGGCCGGTCGAGCGGTGCCCAGTTCCAGGCCATCGACGTCGCCGCCATCGCCTCGACGGCGCTCAGCGCGCCCTACCTGGCGTTCGGTCTCTACCGGCTCATCCGGGGCAACCGGGCGGGCGCCCTGCGGGTCATGTTCCGGGCCACGCTGGTGTCGGTGCTGTTCACCCAGGTGTTCGTCTTCTTTCGCTACCAGCTGACCGGGATCGTCGGCGTGGCCTACGCCCTCCTCATCCTGAGCGGGCTGCGGATCCTCGCCGAGTCGGCCAGCGAGGTCTACCGCTCGCCGGCGCCGGCCCTGATGGCGCGCTGAGCCGTTCCCACAGGGTGTTCTGCGCCGGCCGGTATCCTGCGCCGCTATGGCCGCGCCCGACATGGATGACATCGTCAGACTCTCCAAGCAGCGGGGCTTCGTGTTCCCCTCGGCGGAGATCTACGGCGGGTTCCGCTCCACCTACGACTACGGACCGCTCGGGGTGGCCATGCTGCGCAACGTCAAGAACGAGTGGTGGCGTTCGATGGTCCAGCTGCGCCCCGACGTGGTCGGCCTCGATGCGGCCATCCTCTCCAGCCCAAAGGTGTGGGCCGCATCGGGGCATCTGGCCAACTTCACCGATCCTTTGGTCGACTGCCGCAACTGCAAGGAACGGTGGCGAGCCGACCACCTCGAGCCCGGTGCTGAAGGGGTCGTCCATTGCCCAAGTTGTGGGAGCACCGACCTGACCGAAGCGCGGGCGTTCAACTTGATGTTCAAGACGTATGCCGGCCCGGTGGAGAGCGAGGGCAACGTCGCCTACCTGCGGCCGGAGACGGCCCAGGGTCATTTCGTCAACTTCGCCAACGTGATGACCACGACCCGCAAGAGGCCGCCGTTCGGCATCGCCCAGATCGGCAAGTCGTTCCGCAACGAGATCACCCCCGGCAACTTCGTGTTCCGCACCCGGGAGTTCGAGCAGATGGAGCTCGAGTTCTTCGTGCCCCCTGCCGACGCCGACGAGTGGTTCGACTACTGGTGCAAGACCAGGCTCCAGTGGTACGTCGACTTGGGCATCCCCTCTGAGATGCTGCGGTTGCGACCCCACGACCCCGACGAGCTGTCCCACTACTCGGTGGCCACCTCCGATGTGGAGTTCTGGTTTCCCTGGGGCTGGGGGGAGCTGGAGGGCATCGCCAACCGGACCGACTTCGACCTGAAGGCTCACGCTGCCGCCAGCGGCGAACGGCTCGAGTACTTCGACCAGGCGTCCGGTGAGCGCTGGGTCCCGTATGTGATCGAGCCGGCGGCGGGGGCGACGAGGACGATGATGGCGTTCCTGATCGCCGCCTACGGTTCCGACGAGGTCGGCGGCGACACCCGCAGCCTGCTGCGCCTCCATCCCCGCCTGGCCCCCTACCAGGTCGCCGTTCTCCCGCTGTCACGCAAGGAGCAGCTCATCGGGCCTTCCCGGGAGGTCTTCGACCTGCTGGCCCCGTTCACCATGTGCGACTACGACGAGACGCAGTCCATCGGCCGTCGGTACCGGCGCCAGGACGAGATCGGCACCCCCCTGTGCGTCACCGTCGACTTCGAGACCCTCGAGGACCGGGCGGTGACGGTCCGCGACCGGGACAGCACCGAACAGGTCCGCCTGCCGATCGATGCCCTCGACGCCGAGATCCGCCGGCGCCTCGTGCTCTGACGCGGTTCCCGCCGCCCCCCACGTCGACATTCCCGCCGATGGGAGCAACGGCTGTTCCGCAATCCCAGGCGCTCGGTAGTGTCGATGTCGGATCGCCTTGGGTGAACTCCGCGGTCGCCGACCCTTAGGAGGGGACAATCCATGCCTTTCGTCTACGGCTTCGAACACAAGCACCGGAAGCCACCCATGAGCCTCAAGGACCTGCTCGGTGGCAAGGGCGCCAACCTGGCGGAGATGACGTCGGTGCTGGGCCTGCCCGTGCCCCCGGGGTTCACCATCTCCACCCACGCATGCCGGGCCTACATCGACGAGGGTTGGCCGGACGGTCTCACCGCCGAGATCAAGAAGCACGTCACCAGGCTGGAGAGGGCGCGGGGCAAGAAGCTGGGCGATCCGAGCGACCCGTTGCTGGTGAGCGTGCGCTCCGGGGCCAAGTTCTCCATGCCGGGCATGATGGACACGGTCCTCAACCTGGGCCTCAACGACGAATCGGTCAAGGGTCTGGCCGAGCAGATGAGCGACGAGCGCTTCGCCTACGACTCCTACCGCCGGTTCGTGTCGATGTACGGGCGCATCGTGCTGGGCATCGACGGCGAGCGCTTCGACGAGCCGTTCGAAGCGGCCAAGGAGAAGGCAGGGGTGGGAACCGACGCCGAGATCCCCGCCGCCGTGCTCGTCGACCTGGTCGATGACTACAAGGCGGCGGTGGCTGACGCCACCGGCCAACCGTTCCCTCAGGACCCCCAGGATCAGCTCCAAGGGGCCATCGAGGCGGTCTTCTCTTCGTGGAATGGCGCCCGGGCGGTGGCCTACCGGGTCCGCGAGCGCATCCCCCATGCGCTGGGGACGGCGGTCAACGTGCAGTCCATGGTCTTCGGCAACCGCAACGATGCATCGGGGACCGGGGTTGGCTTCACCCGGGACCCGGCGACCGGCGCCCAGGGCTCGTACGGCGACTTCCTGGTCAACGCCCAGGGGGAGGACGTGGTGGCCGGCATCCGCAACACCCTCCCGCTGGCCGACATGGACCAGAAGTTCCCCAAGATCTACAAGCAGCTGATGGCCATCTTCGCTCGGCTGGAGGCCCACTACCGGGACATGTGCGACACGGAGTTCACCATTGAGGACGGCGAGCTGTTCATGCTCCAGACGCGCGTCGGCAAGCGCACCGGGGCGGCGGCCCTGCGCATGGCGGTGGACATGACCAGGCAGCGCAAGTGGAAGATCGCGAAGGAGGAGGCCGTCGGGCGGGTCACCGCCGACCACCTCGACCAGGTCCTCCATCCCCAGTTCGACGCCAAGGCCAAGTACAAGGTCCTGGTCAAGGGTCTGGCCGCCTCGCCGGGCGCGGCGGTGGGGAAGGTCTACTTCTCGGCTGTCAAGGCGGCCGACGCCGCCGCTCGGGGCGAGCAGGTCATCCTGGTCCGGGCCGAGACGTCGCCCGAGGACGTCGGAGGCATGATCGCCTCCGACGGCATCCTGACCAGCCGGGGCGGCCTGGTCAGCCACGCCGCGGTCGTCGCTCGCGGCTGGGGCAAGCCGGCCGTGGTCGGCGCCGAGAAGGTGCGCATCGACCGTGACAGCTTCAAGGTCGGCGATGAGCGGGTGTCCGAAGGCGACATCATCTCCATCGACGGCACCAATGGAACCGTCGTGGTCGGCGAGGTGGCGCTGTCACTCGGGGAGCCGCCGGAGGAGTTCAAGACCATCCTGGGCTGGGCCGACAAGATCCGCAAGGGCAAGCTGGCCGTGCGGGCCAACGCCGACAACGGGCCCGACGCCGCCAACGCCCGCCAGTTCGGGGCCGAGGGGATCGGGTTGTGCCGCACCGAGCACATGTTCCTGGCCGAGGACCGTCTCCCGATCGTCCGCCGCATGATCCTGGCTTCCACCGAGGAGGAGGAGACCGCCGCCCTCGAGGAGCTGCGGGTGGCCCAGAAGTCCGACTTCGAGGCCATCCTCAAAGAGATGGACAACCTGCCGGTCACGGTCCGGCTCCTCGACCCCCCGCTGCACGAGTTCCTGCCCTCACCGATGGAGCTGGAGATCAAGGAGGCCACCACCGGTCTCAACGACGAGGAGAAGGCGTTGCTGGCCGCAGCCCGCTCGTGGGACGAGGTCAACCCCATGCTCGGGACCCGCGGCGTCCGCCTGGGTGTGGTCAAGCCCGGCCTCTACGCCATGCAGGTCCACGCCCTGATGCAGGCCGCCGCTCAGCGGGTGGCGGACGGCGGCAAGCCGCGCGTCGAGATCATGATCCCGCTCACCGTGACCCGCCAGGAGCTGGGCCTGGCCCGCTCGTGGGCGGTTGACGCCATCGCCGAGGAGACCAAGGGCGTCAAGAAGAAGCTCGACGTCACCATCGGCACCATGATCGAGACACCCCGCGCCGCGGTGCGGGCCGACGAGATCGCCGAGGAGGCCGACTTCTTCAGCTTCGGGACCAACGATCTGACCCAGATGACCTTCGGTTTCAGCCGGGACGATGTCGAGGGCCGGATGATGAGCCTGTACCTGGAGGAGGGCCTGTTGGCCCGCAACCCCTTCGAGACCATCGACCAGGCCGGGGTGGGCCAACTGGTGACCGACGCCGTCGAGCGGGGCCGGTCGACCAAGCCCGACCTGAAGCTCGGCGTGTGCGGTGAGCACGGCGGCGACCCCGAGTCGATCGACTTCTTCTACCGGGCCGGCCTCGATTACGTGTCCTGCTCGCCGTTCCGCGTCCCCATCGCCCGGCTGGCAGCCGCCCAGGCGGTCGTCAACAACCCATGAGCGGCCCAGCCGGCCCAGGAGCGTCAGCCGGCCACGACAGGCCCCCGAGCGGCGTAGGGTTCGTGCGTGGGGATAGTCGACGAGGACATCGCCAAGGTCAGGGCCGCAACCGACTTCGTCGGCTTGGCCTCCGAGCGTGTCGCCCTGCGGAGGGTGGGGCGGAGGTGGGTGGGGCTGTGCCCCTTCCACGCCGAGCGTTCGCCGTCCTTCGGGCTCAACGCCGAGCAGGGGCTGTACTACTGCTTCGGCTGCCGGGCATCCGGTGACGTCATCACGTTCGTGCGGGAGCTGGACCACCTCGAATTCGCCGAGGCGGTCGAGTACCTGGCCGGTCGGGCCGGCGTCACCCTGCGCTACGACGACGGCACCGGCGGGCGCGACCATCAGCGCCGGGCCCGGGTTCACGAGATCCTGGCCCAAGCCGTGGCCTGGTACCACGACCGCCTGCTCTCCGCCCCCGATGCTGCCGCCGCCCGGGCCTACCTCCGCGCCGAGCGGGGTTACGACGGGGACCTGGTCCGCCGGTACCAGCTGGGGTGGGCGCCCGACGGTTGGGACCAGCTGATCAAGGCCCTCAAGGTTCCCGCCTCGGCGTTGGTCGATGCCGGCCTGGCGTACGTCAACGACCGGGGGCGCCACAACGACTTCTTCCGGGGCCGGCTGCTGTTCCCGATCTTCGAGCCGGGCGGCCGGCCGGTCGGCGCCGGCGGGAGGATCCTGCCCGGCGGGCGGGGGCCCAAGTACAAGAACACCGCCAACACCGTCGTCTATGACAAGAGCCGCACCCTCTACGGGCTGAACTGGGCCAAGACCGCCGTCGTGGACGCCAACCAGGTGGTGGTGTGCGAGGGGTACACGGACGTGATCGGCATGGGCCAGGCCGGGGTGGCCGAAGCCGTCGCCACCTGCGGGACGTCCCTGGCCGACGGCCACATCCGCCACCTCACGCATTTCGCCCGGCGCATCGTGTTGGCCTACGACGCCGACGAGGCCGGCCAGGGCGCCGCCGAGCAGTACTACGACTGGGAGCAGCGATTCGAGGTCGACATCCGGGTGGCGAGCCTGCCCGCGGGGTCGGATCCCGGCGAGCTGGGGCGACGCCACCCCGAGGCGCTGCGCCGAGCCGTCGCCGAGGCCCGCCCCTATCTCGCCTTCCGCCTCGACCGCCTCTTGAGCCAGGCCGATCTCGAGACCGCCGAGGGCCGGGCCCGGGCGGCGGTCGCCGCCGTCGCCCTCGTCGGCGACCATCCCAGCGAGCTGGTCAGAGATCAGTACCTGATGGAGGTGGCGGACCGTTGCCGCATCGCCCCTGACCGCCTGCGCCAGCTGCCGCCGGCGCCGGCGCCGGGCCGGGCCGGGAC
>JALYVP010000045.1 GCA_030853185.1 Actinomycetota bacterium
AGGTCCAAGCGCCCGGGTGTCCCGAACGGCTCGACTTGGCGTTCCTCCGATGGATCTGGCGCTATCCGATCGACAGCCGGCCACGTCTGGACCTCGCCCTTGACCAGTACCGAGTCGGTCGGCGTGTCGTCGAGCTGAGTTTTCCGGCACAGGTCCGCCGGTTTCTCCGAGACATCGGGTGAACGTTCCCCCTGGTTGACATCCCCTGTCCGGTCAACCATCGTGCTACGGGACGGTGATGAGACAGCCTCCTGGGGCCCGGCAGGAAGAGCGCGGGCTGCTCGACTACAGGTCGAGGACGAGCGCCAGGGCCTCGTCGACCCGCTCCATCTCCTCGGTTGTCAGGAAGCCGATCGGCTCGGTGAGGCGGTTGAGATCCACAGTGGCGAGCTGGTCGCACATGACCAGGGTCTGCCGATCGGCGATGGCCACTGGTGGCCGGAAGCTGGTTTCGCGTGCGGTGGTGCTGGTGAAGGCGACGACCCAGGTGCTGAGTGTGAGCCAGTCCGGCTGCAATACGACGGCGTACCGGCGGCCCTTCTGCTCGTGGCCTTTGCCTCGCGCTGGCAGCCGGTAGACCTCACCCCTCATGCAGCGCGGCCATGTCCTGTTGGATCTCTCGGATTTCAGCAAGGTCGGCTGGGTCGCCCTTGATGGCGTGCGCTTCTGCGGCAGCGACCTTGCGTCGTTCATCGCGCTGCATCGCCGCCAGTGCGGCCAGGATGACTTGGTCGGCGCTCTGACGCCGGGAGGCGCCGACTTGGAGGAGCAAGTCACGTGTGCTGGTCTGGACCTTGACGGTGGTGGTGTCGGCCATGCCAAGCAGTCTACTCGTGGTAGACCATCGTGTCAGTAAACGTTCCGCTTCCGGCACGCACAATCGCGTGGTGAGGCCGATGCTGGGAATGGCGACGTGGACCAACTTTCTGGGGGTGCTGCGCCTCGCTGTTCTCGGGATGCGCTTGCGGGTGACCCGAGGTCATTGGTGCGGGGCCCACGAGATTGGAGGCCGAGCTGCTTCGTCGAATCAACCTCACGCCGCGTTGAAACCTTAGGTCCGGCTGGCTTGCTCGGTGGTCCCGACCAGTTGTTGAGTGAGGGTGGTCGCGAGCCAATGTTGGTAATGCTCTAGGGTCCAGTGTCTTTCGATGACGAGGAGTCGATACACCTCGGGAGACATGAGGGCGTGGATGAGGTCGGCCGCGTCGCTTGCCTTAAGTCCGGTGCGTAGCGCTCCGTTCCGTGCGAGAGCTCGGGCAAATTTTGCTTGGCCTCGATCGCGCTGTCGTTGAATCTCGGCGAGCAGCTGTGCTGCTGCGATGTCGGATGCGGCAGCGCTAACAAGGACCCGGTAGACGTCGTTGCTGCGCTGGTTGATTGCTGCGGTGACGCTTGCGAATCCGGCGAGGAGCTTTGCTGGGTCTGCTCCGGTGAGCAGGTCGGCCACCTCGGGTCGGTCGTGCACGGCGAGCGCCTGGTCGTCGCCGCCGATGGACGTGTCGAGGAGAGCTTTGAGGATCCCCAGCTTCGAGGTGAACAGCCGGTACACCGTCGCCGGTGGCACGTCGGCGAGATTGCTGATGGCGTCGATAGTGGTTGGCGCGTAACCGCGGTCTCGAAAAAGGTCGCGGGCGGCCGCAACAACGGCTCGACGAGCGAGTCGCGTGCGGGCCTGTCCCCGGCCGCCCGTCGTCGGCCGCTCAGACTGGACATTCTTCTTGACACTTCCTGACACGATACTGATAGTATCACTATCGTTTAAAGAGTTCTGCTTCGACCAGAGAGGAAGCGACCATGTCCGGCGCACCCGCCACGAAGAAGCCCGCGAGAACGAAGACCCCCGCCGGCGAAGAGGCCCCGGTGCTAGCAGCCATAGCCGCAATTTCAGGATCCGATCGCACCATCGGTGAGCAACTGCATGCGGTGATCATCGGTGCCGCGCCGGACCTGTCAGCGAAGACCTGGTACGGGATGCCGGCCTATGCCAGGGACGGCAAGATCGTCTGCTTCTTCCGCAGCGCAGCGAAGTTCAAGAGACGCTTTGTGACCCTCGGGTTCAACGACTCGGCGAAGCTCGACGACGGGCACGTGTGGCCGATCTCGTACACGCTGACAAAGCTGACCACGACTGACGAAACGGAGATCACGAAGCTCGTGAAGAGGGCGGTGAGCCAGTGAACACCATGACGTGCGAGCAATTGGGCGGCCCTTGTGATCACCAGCTCCGCGGCGATAGGGCCGACGAGGTCATTAAGGCGCAGGATCGTCACCTCACAGACATGGTCGCGGCCGGCGGCGATGGACACGCCAGCGCCCTGCAGGCGATGAAGGGTCGCTGGAAGCACCCGATCTCCGGGATGGGCTGGTACCGGGACACCAAGCGCAACTTCGCCGCGCTGCTCGACGACTGAGGCCGTTCTCGCCTGGCGGTAAGCACAAATGCGTTCCGCTCCGCCGATCTTGACTCGGTCTTCGAGCGACTCGCCGCCGCCGGTGCAGAGGTCGTCCAAGAACCGATTCGACCAGCCCTACGGCATCCGCGACTCCGCCCTTTCGACCCCGCAGGCGACCTCATCCGCATCAACACACAGACCTGACGAACGCGACTACGCCACCCACCAGCTAAACGCCTCCGGGGGACCATCCATGAAGCCCAGCGAACACATCGACAACCTGATCACGGCGCACCCCGACTGGCGCGGAGCCATGCTATCGGAGGCCCGCCGAACGATCCTCGAGGTCGACGCCGACATCGTCGAGGAGTGGAAGTACATGGGTGCTCCCGTCTGGGAGCTCGAAGGCCCCCTCATCGTCGGCAACATCTTCAAGACCAAGCTCAAACTCGGTTTCATGTACGGAGCCTCCCTGCACGACCCCGAGAGCCTCTTCAACGGCGAACTTAAGGGCAACCAACGCCGCTCCTACGAACTAGGCGAGGGAGACACGCTCAACGAGCACGCCTTGAAGCACCTCGTGCGCGCTGCCATCGAGCGCAACCGCTCCAAGTAGCTGAGCCATCGGAACCGGAGACCACGCACATGGTCACAGACGAGATCCCGTTATGGGAGCTCGGTCGAGCCGGTGGACCGTAGTCCCTCAGCTGGGTCGGTGAACGTCTGATGCGTGGGATCGAGTCGCCAGGTCAGCATTACATGGTCACTGCGGTCGTTGGCGCCGCTGGAGGTGTACGTGGCGAGCGCGGCGGGGTTGTCCGTGTCGGTGAGGACCCACATGCCGTAGCAGCCCCGCTCGCGAGCCCGGTCGGCCAGGGCCCTCACGAGTGCGTTACCGATGCCTCGTCGCTGAAAATGGGCATCGACGGCGAGTTCGTAGCGGAACATCTCAGTTCCTTTGTCGGGGTGGGTGACCTCGACGCCCGAAACGAACCCGGCCGGCGCCTCGTCGACGTAGGCGAGACCCAGGTGGTGATCGGGCTGCGCCAGAAATCGGTCGGCCCACTCCGACCGCGCGTCATATGGTCCCGACAAGGTGCCCGACGGGCCGGAGATCGCCCAGTTCACCGATCCAGAGGGTCACGTCATCGGTGTCGTCACGAGCGTCTGAGCGGAGGACCACGTACCGGGGGCGAATCCCTTTGCGGAGATGTGCTCTCGCCGGAACTCATCGGCCGGCCGTTGGGGAGGGAGTTAACGCCCTCAGACTCCACCGTCGGGCGATAGGTCTGGGACTCGGCCGGCGCAACTTCGAGCATCTTGGAAGGAGTCCCGCATGCGCGTTCTGGTCGTGAACCACGTCAGCCTCGACGGCGTCGTGCAGGGTCCGGGCCACCCCGACGAAGACACCCGTGACGGCTTCCGGCACGGTGGCTGGGCCCAGCAGGCCAACGATCCGGCCATGGGCACCGCCATGGGCGAGCGGATGGGCCAGGACTTTTCCTGGCTGTTCGGCCGACGCAGCTACGACGGCATGCTCACGTACTGGAACCAGGCCGGCGGGCCGTTCAAGGACGGCCTGAACCAGACGAGGAAGTACGTCGCCTCCTCCAGCCCCGACGCCGACCTGCCCTGGCCGAACTCCACGCTCCTCAGCGGCGACGTCCCCGCTGAAGTAGCTGCGCTGCGCGACCAGCCGGGCGGCAACCTCGTGATCATGGGCAGCGGTCAGCGCATCCGTGCCCTGCTCCCACACGGCCTCGTCGACGAGCTATTCCTGATGATCTACCCGCTCGTGGTCGGCTCGGGCCACCGGCTGTTCGGTCCCGACGACGGAGCGCGCCGGCTGCGCCTGGTCGACTTCACGCCGACCGCGGCTGGAGTGCTGATGGCGACGTACCAGCCGGCCCAGCGGGTTTCCTGAGGCAGGCCAAAGGCGTCCGCAGATGCCGCTATCACGGCCACCGTTTCTGCTCCCTCACCCGTCTCGCCGTTCACAAGGGGATCCGCTTGTGGCGACCACCCGTTGTGCTCCGTCGCCGAGCCCGAGCATACGGGCGGCGTGAGTCCGGGTATGGCTGAGATCGTCAGGTTATTGTCATTGACGCCAAGACCGGAGGAGCGCAAGGATACGGGCATGGCCAGTGACCGCGTGCTCGCCGTGGTCGCCTACGACGACTTCCAGCTCCTCGACCTGGCAGGACCGGTCGAGGTCTTCGACGTCGCCGCCAAGCTCGGCGTGACACCTGGCTACGAGCGTGTGGTTGTCACACCGGGTGGGCTACCCGTCCGCTCTTCGAGCGGCCTCGACGTCGCGGCGGACACGTCGTTGGCCGACCTGGCCCAACGCCGACGCCCGCTTGACACGCTCCTGGTCGTCGGCGGTCTCGGCTCTCGCAGCGCCGCGGCGGACCACGAGGTACTGGACCAGCTGACCGGCGTCGCTCGCCGCGCCCGGCGGGTCACGTCGGTTTGCACCGGCGCCCTAGTGCTTGCGGCCGCCGGGCTCCTTGACGGCTATCACGCCACGACGCATTGGGCCTGGTGCGACGAGCTGGCCCAGAGCTGTCCGGGCGTGATCGTCGAAGCGGACCGCATCTACGTCCAGGACCGTGATCGTTGGACGTCGGCGGGGGTGACCGCCGGGATCGACCTGGCCCTCGCCCTGGTCGACGACGACCACGGCGCCGAGATCGCCCACGCCGCGGCGGGCTGGCTGGTCGTGTTCGCCCGCCGGCCGGGCGGCCAGGCGCAGTTCAGCACCCAACTTCGAGCCCAGGCGGCTCGCACACCAGCTATCGCCGAGGTGCAGCGCTGGCTGCCCGACCACCTCGCCGAGGAACTCAGCGTCGCCGCCCTGGCCCGCCGGGCCAGCATGAGCGAACGGAGCTTCGCCCGCGCCTTCCGCTCCGAGACGGCGACCACGCCGGCCGCTCACGTCGAGGACCTACGCGTCGAGGCGGCGCGCCGGCTGCTCGAAACGACTGAGCTGACCGTCGCGGCCATCGCCACGGCGGTCGGCTTCAGGCACGCCGAGACCCTGCACCGCGCCGTCGCTCGGCGTCTCGCCACCACCCCCGATCGCTACCGCCAACACTTCGCCCGCCGGGCGTCGTGAACCGAACAACCAACCCAAGGAGCCCGACCGTGCAGATCGCCATCGGCCTGTATCCCGAGTTCACCGCCCTCGACGCCATCGGCCCGTACCAAGTGTTCACCGCGGTCCCCGACACCGAGGTCGTCCTCTGCGCGGCGACCACGGGTGACCTGGCAGACGACGTCGGCCTGTTACACCTCGACATCACCCACACCTTCGACGACGTGGCCACCCCCGATGTCCTCGTCGTGCCCGGCGGCCTGATCACCCGGCGCCTCGCCCGCGACGGCCACCCGATCGTGGACTGGATCCGCGCCGCTCACCCGCACACCACGTACACGACCTCGGTCTGCACCGGCTCTTTGCTGCTCGGCGCGGCCGGCGTACTCGACGGGCTACGAGCGACGACGCACTGGCTGGCGTACGAAGCTCTGCGCTCCTACGGCGCCGAACCGACCGGAACGCGGGTCGTGGTCGAAGGCAAGGTCCTCACCGCCGCCGGCGTCTCGGCCGGCATCGACATGGCCTTGACCTTGGTCGCCGCCACACACGGTGACAGCGTGGCCCAAGCGGTCCAGCTGGGCATCGAGTACGACCCCCAGCCGCCCTTCGATGCCGGTTCGCCGTCTAAGGCGCCGGCCGAGATCCGCGAACTCGTCACCGCCGTGCAGACCGCGGCCGAGCACGACCTGCTTGCACGCTGAACACCAAAGAAGAACTCGGCTCGACACGCGGTGCTGGAGGTAGCAGGCACCTTCAGAACACCGGGCGCCCCCGTCTCCGCTGAGCGGTGTCCCAGACGACTGGTTCGACTCGACTCACCTGAGCACCCCCGGGGGTCTCACGATCATGCTGTGGTTCGAACGACGAGCGCGCAGCACCGACGCCCCTTGAGGCCCATCGGTTAAGCCGTTCCCTTCGAGGGCCGGTGCCATACTTGTCGTCATCGCCAAATCGGCTCGTGATCAACACCCTCCTCGAACATCCCAGATGACGAGCTTTGACGAGCTGCGTGACCTCTACGGGCACCTAGTCCCATTCAACACCCATCTCGGAATTGAGGTCATCGACATCGGGCCCGGAACCGCCGTGACGCGCCTCCCCGACGACCCGCGCCTCCTGAACCATGTTGGCACCCAACACGCCGCTGCTCTGTTCGCTGTCGCAGAGGCAGCCTCGGGTGCGGCGGTCGTCGGGATGTTCGGCGACGAACTGCGGGCCGCTACCCCGCTCGCCAGAAAGGCCGAAATCTCCTACCGGCGACCAGCCATCGGTCCCATCACGGCCTCGGCCAGCATCACCGAGGATGTCGGCGCAGTGGTCGACAAGTTCAAGGCCACCGGCCGCGCCAGCTTCGACGTGGCGGTACAGCTCACCGACGAAAACGACAAACGAGTCGCCGAAATGGCCGTCGCCTGGCTGGTGCGGACCCGCCAGGATATCCCGTAGAGCGATCGACTATCGGATTGCCTGTCGATCAGCTTGGTGATAGAGCTTGCTTCGGACGCGACGTCCGGTTATAGCCTTCACTTCAATGACGAGTTGGGACGATGAGGGAGCGTGGCGGATCGGAGAGCTGGCTGCTGCGACCGGCCTTACTGTGCGGACCCTGCGTCATTACGACGAGATCGGTTTGCTTGTGCCTTCCATGCGCTCCAGCGCTGGGCATCGGCGCTACAGATCCCTCGACGTACGTCGTCTGCACCTGATCCTGGCCCTGCGCGGCCTCGGATTGGCGCTGATTGACATCGGCGACGTTCTCGATCGCCCAGATGATCTCGACCTGGCTGGCATCATCCGCCGGCAGTTGCGCCAGGTCGAGCAATGCCTCGCGGTCCAGAAGCGGCTGCGCCGGGTTCTCGATGGCCTGCTGGCCACGCTCGCCGCCGCGGCCGAACCAACTCCAGCCGAACTACTCAACCTGATCAAGGAGATGACCACCATGGCAGATCGACTCACCCCTGAAGAGCTGCGCGAGCTCACCGAGGGGCGCCAGCGGATGATTGAGCGCCTGTCCTCAGAGCAAGTCGCCGAGCTGGCCGCGCAGCGTCGCTCACGAATGGCTCAACTGTCTGAGGACGAGTTCGCCGCATTGACACGTCGGCGTTCAGCGATGACTTCAGACAGGGGCGACGGTCCGACCGCGGCCGCCCGGTAGCCGTTCCTCGACTGGGATCGGCTGGATGCCGGGGTCTCGGCTCGTTCTGGGTCTAGCTCCGGCGGGCGCGGTAGAGGTCGCGAAGCACGCATATCTGAGTGCCGTGATGGCTGACCTCGTTTAACACGCCGGCGATGATGCCGGTGGCCGGAGGTCTCGGGGCCCGGTTCGCTGCCGGGGGCCAGCAACCCGCCGCTGGGCCGCTCAGGACCGTAGCTCCTGACCTGGCGCGGCAAGCGTCGCACCACCCGCTACCAGGCAACCTTCGACGGCCGCGCCGCCTTCACGCCCATACACGGGCGCTGGAATCAGTCATCGAAGCATCCCGTGCCGCCCAACAAGGGGTCTGAGTAGTAACGGTGCAGGATCGGGGAGTGTGTGAGGTAGGGGTACGGCCAAGATAAGCCGGAAAGGGGCAGTAAGGCCGGTGGGATGCCGTGGGGTGGCCCTACTGGTCGCTGGGGAGCAGGTTGATGGCGCTGGTGCGGTCCTCGGCAGTGGGCCGGGTGTAGATCCGGGTGGTCTCGAGGTGCATGCGCAGTTCGTACCCGGCGGCTTTGAGGAGCTGGGTCAACGTCGGCAGCGAGGCTTGGCGCCGATCGCGTTCGTAGGCGGAGACCATCGACGCCGGCACCCCGGCCCGACGGGCCAGTTCGGCCTGGGTCAGCCCGGCTCTCAGCCGGGCATACTGCAACAGACCAGCCCCGGACGACGGCATCAGCTCACTCACGAACACGATTGTATCTTCAGGTGGCCCACTGCTGGAACCGACCGGGGGCAACAGGGGTGACCGACTTGTCGGCTACCCCGTTGCCACAGTGGTGTCCAGCCACACCGGTCGATGCACACGGTTGACACGTTGACGTACTCGGGTGACAGGTTTACAGTGAGGTATGGGTAGTGCGCTCGATGTGATCAATCAGGGGTTTCAGGAGGAGCTGTGGCGGCAGCGGCGTTTGGAGGAGTACCCGCCGGAGGTTGGCGAAGAGGAGCTGCTTGACCTAGGGCGGCGGGCGGCTCGGGCTGCGGTAGCGCCGTTGTTGTGGAGTGCGGAGGTCGGGGAGCGCTGGGATGTGCGGCGGGTGACTGAGTTCTTAGAGGTGAGCCGCCAGGCGGTTTATAAGCGGGTCCGTTCAGGTTCTCTGCTGGGCTTGCGAGGGTCGGCCACGACGTGGTTCCCGGTGTGGCAGTTCGACCCGCAACGTCACGTGGTCCGCCATGTGGTGGCATCGATCATCGGAGCGTTTGTCCGCGCCGATGCCGACGTCGACCCCTTGGTCATCGCCTCGTGGGCGGCCGCTCCGAGCCGGCACTTGGATGGACAGGCGCCGGCTGAGGTGGTCGCCGCCGGTGGCTGCGATGAGCGGGTTGTCACCGTGGCGGCCAGAGCGGCTCGAGGGCTTGGGGCGTGAGTGGCCCGCCCCCGTTGCCGGAGCCGCCAGATGATTATGCGATATTGGCCGGGTTTCCGTTGTTGGCCAAGGAGCGGATGCCGGAGGTGTTGTTCCGGGTCCATCGGGTGGTGAACGATCCTGGTGGTTCGGGTCGACCGGCGACTCCCGGTGGGATCCTCCCGGGGCGGCCGATGGGCTTTTCGGGACCTGTTACGCCGGGACGGATCGGATGACGGCGGTGATGGAAGCGTTCGGTGACCTGCCCGTAGTGACCGAAGCCATGGTCGACGCTCGATCGATTGCGGTCATCGGGGTCGCTGAGACTCGCAGACTTGCGGACATGACCTCCCCGGTCATCGTGGGCCGGTGGAGACTCGACCGGCGCCTCTCGGTCGGCGACGATTACGCGATCTGCCAGCGTTGGGCGCACTCGCTGCGCCTCGCCGGGTTCGGCGGTATCTACTACGAGCCCCGACACGTTCCCCGTGCTCAAGCCATGACATCGGTCGCATTGTTCGCCGATCCCGGTTATCAACCGCAGGAGATGACCGTCGTCGACGAGGAGGCGATCTCCGCCCCGCTCATCGCCGAAATCAACCACACCTTTGGGCTCCGAGTTCTGCCCGGCGCGCCGCTTCCCCCGACCTGACCAGGTCGGGGGCCGCTCTCGAGGGGCGGCAACGAAGTCGATCAGCTGGCGAATAGACCGGCCGAGGCGGTCCAGGCGCCATACGACCATCGTGTCCCCTGGACGAAGCTGGTCGACGATCCGGTTCGCTTGACATCGTCCGTTCCTGGTCGCCGAGGATCGCAAACAAGTCGGGGCAGTGGTACTGGCTCAACGACTGGAGACGCCAGCAGCAGGCCACTGGCACCAAGTTCACCTATGAAGATCTGGCTGCCAGGTTGCGGCAACTCATGGAGACCGACGGCCGGCTACCTCAGATTCCGTCTGCCCAGATGACAACTTCCTCACCGACTTCCGCGCTGACCCGGCCAACTCCGATGGGAGCAGCGACCAAGCGATGGCGGCATGGCAACTGCTGAAGGCCAGCACCGGCCCGAAAACCTACGAGCACCACAAGTCGCTGCCACGCCGATGCGCCGGCGCCTGATCCTCGGCCGGGACGCCATACGGTCAGACGACCTCCGCCACCGGCTCCGGAGGCCGGGGTCGTCGCAAAGCAGACCCGGACGTTCTCGTCCTTCCTGTCGAGCATCGAAGCGATGGCTGATTGGTTCGCCGCTCAGGCCGCGTCGGCGGCGCGCAGCCAGCTGACCACGATGGCGTCCTGGACGGCGAGCGCCAGGAGACCGGCGGTGGCCACGGTGGTCCTCGGGGAACGGTCTTGGACAGCCGAGCACCCGGTGGCGCCGGCAAAGACCAGCGTGAGCCCGGTGCGGACCACGGCCCACACCCAGCGGGGCCTGCCAGCGAGCAGTCCCGGCACGAGGGCGAGATCGGCCACGCCCATGGCTCGCACACCGGCGACATGGCGCCCCGCGCCGAGAAGCCGGGCGATAGGACCGGGGAGGGCGGCCAGGGCGGCGCCGACCACCAGCGTGCCGATGGCCATCACCCGCAGGGCGCCCTCAGGGTCGCGTCTCATCGGATCCGACGCTACGCCGGGATCGACCTGGTGGGCCACCTCCAGCGTCGGAGTCGTCAGCCGGTCTGGCCTAGTAGGGAAGGCAGAGCGGGCTTGCGAAGGGCTAAGCTAACTAAGCAGACTTAAAGGAAGCGTTGCGTGGGACCGATCCCAGAGGAATGACCGTCGGCCCGACGAGATTCCTTGTCACATGCGTCGGGGCTCATCCGTCAATAGGGATATGAAGACTGACTGGGACGTGATCGTCATAGGCGCCGGGTTGGCTGGCCTCACCGCCGGGGCCACGGCGGCCACCGCCGGTGCCGAAACCGTCGTGCTCGAGGCCCACCAGACCGGCGGCCGGGCCCGCACCGTGACCAAGGAGCCCTACATATTCAACATGGGCGCTCACGCCCTCTACGTCGGGGGGCCCGGGACGAAGATCCTTCGCTCACTTGGCGTGGAACCCGACGGTGCCCCCAGCCCCTTCCCACGCTACAAGCTGGTCAAGGACGGAAAGCTGCACGTGATGCCGTCAGGACCGGCCAGCCTGATGCGCACCACCGCCATGGGAGCGGCCTCCAAGGCCCAGTTCGGAAAGCTCTTGGGTCTGCTTCCGGCCATGCGCCCGGCCAAGCTCTCGGGGACCAGCGTCGAGCAGTGGATCGCCGATCACAACCTGCGCCCCGACGTCGAGGCCATCGTCAAGACCCTCATCCGACTGTCCACCTACACGGCCGACACCGCCGAGTTCTCAGCCGACGCCGCCATCCGCCAGCTCCAGATCGGAGCCCGGTCCGGGGTGCTCTATCTACACGGGGGTTGGGCGCAGCTCTTCGCCGGACTGGGACGCCACGTGCAGGTCCGAACCGGCTGCCAGGTGACAACGTTGGAGCCCGGCAGTCACAATGTCCTCGTGCGCACCGCCAATGGCGTACTTCGCGCCCGGCAGGTCATCGTTGCCCCCGGCTCGCCCACCGCCACCCGAGCCCTTCTCCCCGAGGACCCGGGCTGGCCCGAGCTGGGACAGCCTGTCACCGCCGCCTGTCTTGACCTGGGGCTCAGCCGGGTGCCCAGCCCCGGCTACGCCCTCAGTGCCGACGAGCCGTTGCTGGCGGTGGTCCAGTCGCCCCCGGCGCGCCAGGCGCCCGAGGGGAGGGCCGTCGTGCAGGCCATCCGCTACGGGGTCACCGACGCCGATGCTGACCGGCTAAGCCTGGACGGCCACGTCGCCCGCGTCGGGGTCAAGGCGGCTGACATCGAGACAAGCCGCTTCCTGGCGCGCATGGTAGTGGCCGGCAGCACCCCCCGGGCCGCCGACGGCGGCCTACCAGGCCGACCCCGGGTCACCGACAGCGGTCAACCCGGCATTTACATCGCCGGCGACTGGGTCGGGTCGGAGGGACTCCTGTCCGACGCCTCGATCGCCAGCGGGCACCAGGCCGCCCGGGAGGCCGTCGCTAGCCTGGAGCGAGCCCCCGCCCTGGTGGCCTGAGGAAAGGAAAGGATCGTGGAGCCGAGGATCTCTTCACCCGGGAGCGGCCTCGACTGGTTGGTCTTGCCTACCGCATGGTGGGCAGTGTCTCCGATGCCGAAGACATCGTCTCGGAAGCCTGGGCCCGCTGGTGCGCCATCGATGCGGGGGAGCTGGACTCGCCCGGAGCTTGGCTCACCACCGTCACCACCCGGCTGGCCATCGACTGGCTGCGCCGAGCCCGCCACGACCGGGAGACCTACGTGGGGCCGTGGCTGCCCGAGCCGGTGCTGACCGAGCCCGGCCCCGAGGAGCGCGCCGAGCTGGCCGATTCTCTGACCCTCGGCTTCCTTACCTTGCTGGACCGCCTCGAGCCAGTAGAGCGGGCCGTGTTCCTCATGGCCGACGTGTTCGAGGTGCCCTTTGCCACCATCGCCGAGGCCGTGGACAAAACCCCGGCCGCTTGCCGCCAGGTCGCCAGCCGGGCCCGGCGCAGGCTGCGCCAAGGCCGGATACGAGCCCGCCCCCAGGAGCGCCGGGTCGTCGACGAGGTATTGGTGGCACTGGCCTTCGGAGACATGGAAACCGTCCTGGCCCGCCTCGCTCCCGATGTGGTCTGCGTCACCGACGGCGGAGCCAACCGCCGCGCCGCCCGCCGGCCGGTGGTCGGCTCGACCCGGGTGGCGCGGTTCCTCACCAACCTGACTCAGCGCTACCGCGACGAGATGACGGCTGAAAACGCCACCATCAACGACGAGCCGGGCGTCATCGGTTGGCTCAACGGAGAGATCGACTTCGTGGGCGCATTCGAGGTCGAAGACGGCCTGGTCCGGACGGTGCGCCTCATCCGCAACCCGGACAAGCTCCGGTTGATCACCTCGCGGCCCCAGCTGCTGTGACCGACGCGGCAGCCACCCGCCGCCCCTACCGCACGCTCAGTTTCGACGTGGCAGCCGTCCTAAAATGGCCCTCCTCTGTCCCTACGCCGCTTCTAACCCGTATTCTCTGGAGCGGGGAGGGGGGTGTCGTCGATGTCGCATCTCTGGCCTGACGCTCTCGTCGTGGACACGTTCTCTGGAGGTGTCGCCGGCATTGATCGGGGAAAGGTCTCGGGCGTCGGTGGAGCCGTGGTCCGTCCGGAGCGGCGGGGTTGTCATAGGGTCTGAGGGTGCTGGTGTGGATCAACGGGCCCTTCGGTGGCGGCAAGACCCAGACTGCGCACGAGCTTCAGCGACGGCTTCCGGGCAGTGTCATCTGTGATCCCGAGCACGTCGGCTTCGGCCTGCAACGGATGACGCCGCCTGACCTGCGTGGAGACTTTCAGGACCTGCTGGCGTGGCGTCAGGGGGTCTACGAGGTGCTGGATCTGAGCGTGACCCGAAGTTCTCGCCCGGTCATCGTGCCGATGACCGTCATCGACGCGGCGTACTTCGACGAGACGATTGGCCGGCTGCGCGACCGCGGCCACGAGGTGTGGCACTTTGCCCTGCTCGCCGAGCGCGCCACTGTGCTGCGGCGGTTACGCGAGCGAGGGTTCGGGCACGCTCTGCAGTTGATGGCCGGTCGAGACGCCCCCCTGCATCGGGAGAGCTTTGCCGTAGCGAAGCTCGATCTCTGCCTCGAACGGTTACGCGAGCCCGCGTTCGCTGAGCAGGTGTGGACTGATCATCTCAGTGTCGAGGAGGTCGCCGACCGGCTTGCAGCCTTGGCGGACCTGTCGCTCACCCCGAACACCGATAGCGCACTACGAGGTCGGCTGCGCAGGGCCTGGATCGGCGCATCCCATATCCGCTTCAGCTGAACATCCGGCTCCGGTGGTTCATCGTCGAGGACATGTCGCCAAAGTCGACTGGCTTCGCTACCAGGGAGAACGGCCCCCGCTCCAGAGAACCGCCGTTAGACGAAGCCTTGGTCGCCGTTTTGGCGCCGTTACCCAGGAGACCCCGACCCCCGGAGGCGGTCCCCGGCCTAACAACCATTTCTGCCCCGTTGCTACGGGAACCCCCAAGGGTCTCCGTCTCGCGTACCTGAGAAGACGCAGACTCGCAGGGCCCTTGGCCGCGCTGGTGGACCTACCGAATCGGGCTCAGCGCGTCACCCCCAACCACGCCCCAACGCGTAGACCGCTTTTCTACTCGGCCGGGTCCACGCGGTCGCGGCCTTGCGCTTTGGCCTGGTAGAGGGCCCGGTCGGCGGCCCGAAGGAGGTCGGTCGAGTTCGAAGCGTGGTCGGGGTAGGAGGCGACCCCGATCGACACGGTGACCGCCTGTTCGCGGATAGCGGCGTCGTGGGATGTCAGGCTGAGCCCACGAACGCCGAGGCGTAGCTCGTCCGCTCGGAGTGCGGTCTGCTCGAGTGTGGCGTGGGGGAGGATGACCAGGAACTCGTCGCCTCCCTGACGGCAGGCTTCGTCTTCGGCCCGGACCTGGTCGCGGAGATAGTCGGCGACCTTGCGGAGGAGGACGTCTCCCTCATCGTGGCCATACGAGTCGTTGAAGGCTTTGAAGTGATCGATGTCGATGGCGATCACCGACAGGGGTAGGCCGTTGCGGTTGGCCCGGCGCGTCCCGCGGTTGAGGGTCTCATCCAGGTAGCGGCGGTTGTACAAGCCGGTGAGGGGGTCGCGGATCGATTCGTCGCGCAGTCGGGCCATGAGCCGAAGGTTCGAGAGGGCCAATCCGAGCTGCTCGGCCAGGGTCACGGCCAAGTCCAGCCTGAACGGTGTCGGGGTCGATTGGTCGTCCGCTGGGGCCTCGAGGTGGAAAACGCCCAACGTGTCGTCCTGGTTGACCATGGGCACGCACACCGAGCCGGCCGGCCCCGCCTGGACATGGGCGCAGCGAGGACCGCCGTCGGGCTCTTCGACAATGTGTGGCCGACCACGGCGAAGCGCCCAGCAGTCCTCGGGGGCGAACGACGCCTGACCGGCGGGCGGCGGGCCCCACGTGCAGTCGGCTTCGAGGACTTTGTGCGAGGTGTCGAAGAGGTACAGGGCTCCTGACCCGCTCGGGAAAAGCCGGGGGCCCATTCGGCTGATGACCTCGAGGGCTCGCTCGGTCGTCGCGCAGCTGCGCAGGAAGTTGCCGAGCTCGTTCATGACGCCGAGCTCGCGGGCTTGTTGTTCAAGCTCGGCGCGGGCGCGGCGCAACTCGACCTCGAGCGCTTTGCGCCCGGTGATGTTGCGGACGATCGCCATCGCATAGCGACCGGGGAGACCCTCCGCCGACGCCGACGTGAGAGAGAATTCGACCCAGATCTCGGTGCCGTCTTTTCGCAGCGCCGGGAGTTCCACCGGCGCGCTCTGATCGATGAGTTTTCGTTGGCCTCCCTCGGCGTAGCGGGCCAGTCCAACACGATGAGCTTCCTTGAGGGATTCGGGCACCAGATCCTCGATGTGTAGCCCGATGGCTTCGTCGGCTCCGTAGCCGAACATCTCGACGGCCGCGTCGTTCCAAGTGACAATCCGTCCTGAGGAAGCCTCACCAACGATGACGGCATCGCGAATCCGGTAGAACAGCTGGCC
>JALYVP010000046.1 GCA_030853185.1 Actinomycetota bacterium
CAGGCGGTTCAGCCCTGGAGGCTGGCGGCGATGACCGGGGCGACGCCGGGACCGGCGTTGATCAGCAACCACATCTCCGTTTGTGAGGAGCCTTGCCACACTTCGATGGCGGTGGCGCTGAACCCGTTGGGGCGATGGACCTCGTAGGCCCAGGCGGCGGCAACGCCGGGAACCGTCACCGGTTGGGCCCCGCCCAACTGGTAAGGGACCGGTTGGCCCTGGCCGAACGTGGCCAGCTGGGGCGGGACATCGGTGCCGGGCACGGGCCGAGCGGCACGGATCCGGACGTTCTCGCCGACCCAGCCGCTCCGCCCCTGGTAGAAGAAGTCGCCGTTGGCATCGGTGAACGCTTGGCTCTCCTTCCATGCCGACGGTATGGCATAGCCGAAGTAGGCGTCGCTGATGGCCTTGAAGCCGGCCGGAACCGACCGGGGCGTGACTGACGGCTCTGGTGGGCCCTTGGTGGTGAAAGCGAGGACGGCGAGGATGGTCATGATCACCGGCGTCAGCATCAACAGGACCAACCAGCGCCGGTTCCGGCCCCGTGACGCCGACGGTCCCCGCTTCCCCTCCGCACCCGGGCGGGAGGCGGCACCCAGCGACGAGGAAGTCACCCGATCATGCTGCCACGACTCGGCGGGAACCGACCACCGCCCCCACGGTCGACGCCAACACCAGCGACGACCCGACGCGCCGAACGGCACAACCGCTGAGCCCGGAAGCCCGCCGCTGTGCCGTTCCTGCGTCTCGGTTCCATCCGAACCGCTCCGCTCTCTGCGTGGGACCGCCTCGTCGCGGGCAGGACTCATGGCCGCAACAGGTCACAAGCGGTGTCCGGCATTGGGCCGGTCGGTCGAGGGAGGGGTTCGAAGGCCGACAGCCGGAGGACCCGACGATGCGCCTGCTCACCCTGTGATCAAGCGATCTACGGGCCCCGACTAGCGGGGTGGATCGTCCTCCTCGGACGAACTCCATGCTTCCACGGCGCCCCCTTTCTGGACTATCCGGGCCGGGCCCGGATCCGTGCAACAGGGTTTGCTGCATCAACTGCTCTCTATCGATTGAACGCCTGCTTCCCGGTGGTGTCAAGGTTCTTTTTTTGGGGAGAGCGGTGCCGTGACACGGGTTTCCGCGGCCCCTTTCTGGTCGGTGCCGAGGCCCCGACCGCCGGCGGCGACCATCACCCGCTCGGCGATGCCACGCTCCTAGGGTTGCCCCGATCGTGCAAGGAGCAGCGTCGGTGACACTGAGGCCGGTTGGGGCGGTGTTCGGGGCGGTGGCCGTGGTGGTTGCCGCCGTGGTGATGGTCGCCTGCGGGCCGCCCGGTCCTCCCCTGACCGGCCCGGGACGGTTGCCGTTGACCGGCCAAACCTCCAGCCCGGCGGCGGCCCCGACATCCGCGACTCCCGGGCCGGTTACCACACCCCCCACCACCACAGCTCCGGTTGCTCCTCTCGGTACCCCGGTCGCCGTCCCGGGACCGGGTGGCGCCCAGGCATCGGTGGACGCCACCGCGATAGTCGATCCGGCGTCACCGGCCCACTCCTACGACGCGCCTGGACCAGGGCAGCGCTTCGTGGCCGTCAAGGTGGAGATCACAGACACCGGTGCTACGCCGCTCCAGGAGAACGCCTTGGACGACATGTCGATCGTCAGTTCCACCGGGGCGGCCCAGACGCCGGTCGTCACCGAGGTGGCGGGCTGCGCCAGCTTCGTCGGTGGGGCGTTCGCTCTCGGTCCCGACACTGCGGCGGTGGACTCGTGCGTGACCTTCGAGCTTCCCACCACGGCCACCGTCAAGGTCGTCCACTTCGCTCTGGGGCGCGATACGGCCGGGCAGGGGGCCTGGGCGGTGCCCTGAGCCCCGCTCCCGGCACGCCGGGTCGCAGACCAGCCGGACGGTCCTCAGCCGGTGTCGATCTCGCGTTCCTCCGAAGCTGCAGGCCGGTCGTTCTCGTCGTCGCGTCCGTGCGGGTCCATCGCCAGCTCCGGAGTCCGGGAACCCAGCAGGGAACGAGCAGCGGCGTTGATGCAAGCGATGAGGGGGACAGCGATGATCGCCCCGAAGATGCCGGCGAGTAGGGCGCCGACGGTCAAGCCGAGCACCACGACGAGGGGATGGATGCGCACGTAGCGACCCACCACGAACGGCTGGAGGACGTGCGCCTCCACCTGGTTGTCGAGGATCAGCACGGCGGCCACGATGATGACCGCCACCAGGCCGTGGCTGAGGCCGGCGACAGCGATGGCCAGGAGACCGAAGACGACGGCACCGATCAGGGGGATGAAACTCCCCAGGCCGACGAGGACGGCCAGGGGCAGGACGAGCGGCACGCCCAATGCGGCCAGGACAATGGCCACGACGACCCCGTGGTACACGGCCACGACCAGGGTGCCCCGGACGTAGTGGCACAGGGTTGACCATGCCGCCCGCCCGGCCCCGTCCGCCCGGCCCCTGACCGTGCTCGGGATGGCTCGGGTGCAGAACTCCCAGATCCCCTCTCCGTCGTAGAGCAAGAAGATGGTCACGAAGATGACCAGGACGAAGCCGGTCACCACGTCCACGACGGTCTTGCCGGTGGAGACCGCCGTCGACGCCACCTGCGAGCTGTGAGTGGAGACCGTGTCGGTCAGGGTCTTGGAGAAGTTGTTGACGGTCTTGGCATCCACGTGGAACGGGCCGGTCTCCAACCATGACTTCACGTGGGGGATCAGCCGGTTGATCTCTGCGCCGAGCTGGGGAGCCTGGTTGGCGGCGCCGAGGATGACCACGGTGATCAGCCCGCCGAGGGCGATGACTGCGCTCAGCACGGCCAGGATGGTGGCCAGCAGTCGGGGGACGCCACGACGGCGGAGGAACACCAACACGGGCCGGAGCAGGGCGGTGAGCAGGAGGGCGATCACGAACGGTACGACGGCCGTCATCAGGTGGGACAGAAGCCGCAGGGCGAAGTAGCCGAGCGTTCCGACCACGAGGACCCGCCAGGCGTAGGAGGCCGCCGTCCTCAGAGCCGGCCCGGGGTATTCGGGCTGCGGCGGCGTCTTCATGGGCTTCAGCCTGCCGTACTGGCGGCCTCCGCAAGCGGGATCCCTGCCGGGTTGAGAGGATCGGGAGCGCTCTGTGACCGATGTCTCGGCAAAAACGCTTGTGGACGCAGACCGAGTTTGAGAAACTATTCACGTGCTCGGGGTGGACCCCCTCCACCCCTCGAGCCGAGAGCGAAGGCCCAGCGTCCCCCCGCTGGGCCTTCGTCATGCCCAGGCGACGGTGAAGGGACCGCCGCCCTCCGGCTTCGCCGGGAGGGTTGGACCTTCCCGGCAAGGAGGAGGCGTGGCCCATGACGTCTCCCCTCGCCTCCGTGGTAGCCGACAGGGGTCGGTGGCCCCTCTCCTCGAGGAGCGGGCCGAGCTGTGGTCCCGTTGGGATCGGGCCGACCGCCTGGCCGCCGGCGTGGAGCGACGAGCCGCCGCCGTCTCCGCTGGCCCGCCCGCGGCGACGGCGATGTCGTCGGCGACGGTACCGCATCCCCAGCTGACCGCCTCGGGCGACCTGATCGACGAGTTGGTGGCCATCGACGCCGCCGTTGTGGCCGACGTGTTCGCCATGGAGGCGGCCCGGGCCCGGTTGCGGGCCACTGTCCGGGCCCAGGCCGGAGCGAGGGAGGGAGCGAGGGTGCTGGTGCGCTCGGCGGCTGCGTTCACGGCGGTGGCGGTGACCATCGTCCTGGTAGGCGTGGTCCGATGACCGCCCGCCCCGGCTCGGGAGGGCGCCTCGGCTCGGGAGGGCGCCTCGGCTCGGGAGGGCGCCTCGGCTCGGGAGGGCGCCGCGGGTGGGGACGGCGCAACCGCCTCCTCCAGGAACGTCAGCGTCTCGAGGCCGATGTCCGAACCCTGGATCAGCGCCTTCATGACCTGACCGACCTGGGGCGGGCCATCCATGACGCCCACCGGGGCCAGGTCGGCACCGCTCTCGAGTGCAATCTGGACTCCCTGCGGGCCGCCGCGGCAACGGGCCGGCCGATTGAAGACCGATCCTGGGCCGATCCGGGCTGGGAGGCATGGACGGCCGGGAAGGCCACCACGGGTTCCACCGGGCGAGGGCTGGTAGCCATCACCGTCGGCGACCTGCGCGAGGTGCGCACCGGTCATCTCCTGGGCCTGCCCGCCAAGGTCGACCTGGCCGAGGCGGGGTCGACCATCGTGGTCCGGAGCCGGGCCGGTCAGCACCGGGCCGGCAGCGAGCTGCTCCAGTCCCTCCTCATGAGGACCGCCGTACTCCTCCCCGGCCCCACCTCCTACGGGCTTGTCGATCCCTTGGGCGGGGGCCGGGCCTTCCCCTCGGTTGGCTTGCTCCCCAGCCTGGTGGCGGCGACCGGCGACCGCCGTCGCGACCTCGACGCGGTGATGACAGAGATCGACCGCCGGGCGGCGGGAATCGTCGTGGCCGTCGCCGACTTCCCGGTGGGCTATGACCGCCGGACCGTCGACTGGGTGCAATCGCTGTGCCGGTCGGGACCGGCGGCGGGTGCCCTCCTGCTGATCCACCACCGGGTGGAGGAGGGTGACCTCGAACCGGGGAAGGCGGCCGTGATCGACATGACCAACTCGCCGCTGCGGTTGGACGGCACCGGCCTCGCCGTCGATGTCGCCTTCGACGACGCCCCTCCAGCGGCGGTCGCCCACCGGGTCCTGAAGGAGGTTCGCACCGTCGATGACGAGGTGGTGCGTTGGGATGATCTCGGGCAGCCACCAGCGGAGCAGTGGTGGCACGGTGATGCCGCGGCCCGGATCGTGGCGCCGATCGGGCGCCGGGCCGACGGGTCCGGGGCCCTGGAGGTGACATTCGGCGTCGATGGCGAGAACCGCCCCTGCGCCCATGGGGTGGTGGTGGCCATGACCGGGGCCGGCAAGACGGCGCTGTTCCACACCCTGATCGCCAGCCTCACCGTCCGCTACAGCCCTGAGGAGCTGTGCCTGTACCTGCTCGACGGCAAGAGTGGGGTCGGCTTCGCTGCCTACCGCGGCCTTCCCCACGCCGCCGTCGTCTCCTTGCGGACCCGCCCGGATCTGGCCCGCAGCGTGCTCGACGACCTCGTCGAGGAGATGGTGCGCCGCAACGAGATCTTCAAGCGCCACCATGTCGAGCACTTCGGCGCTTACCGGGAAGCAGGTTCGCCGGAGGGGCGCCTGCCCCGGCTCCTGGCCGTCGCCGACGAGTTCCAGCTCCTGTTCGAGGACGACCGTGACGCTCGGGCCGGCAAAGCACTTCTGCGGCTGTCCGAACAGGGTCGCAGCGCCGGGATCCACCTGCTCCTCGGCTCGCAGCACTTCGCGCCGGCGGCCATGACCAACCGGAACCTGATCTTCGCCAACCTCCACCTGCGGGTCGCCTTGCAGATGGCCAACGCCGACGTGAGGGCCTGCGTTGACTTCGGGCCGGAAGGGAGACGGCTGATCGAGGCCACGTGCACCCGCACCGGCCGGCTGGTGGCCAACGATCGAGCTGGTGACGACTCCGGGAACCGGGCCGCCACGGGCGCCTACCTCGACGACCGGCGGAGGACCGGGCTGGTCGCCGCCCTCCGGTGCCGGGCCGGGGCATCGCCGCCCCAGGTCGTGTTGGACGGGGACAGTCAACCGGACTTCGGTGACGATCCGCTGATCGGTCGGCTCGGCCAGGGCGACGACTGGCCCGACGACGCCAGCCTGGCCCGCCTGGCCGAGGAGGACCGGCGGATCGGTGGCCTCGGCGGAACGGACTGGTTGGCCGCCGAGCGCCCGGTGGCCCTGACCCTCGGTCAGGAGTTCACCCTGCGGGGCCGGGCCGTGGCCGTCCTCCGGCGGCGCCGGCACGAGCATGTCTGCGTGATCGGGGAGACCGCCGCCGAGCGGGTGGCGACGATGGCGGCGGCCCTGGTCGCCGCCTGCCTGCAACGCCCGCCGGACGACCTGGTGGTATTGGTTGCCGACCGATCCGTCCCCGCCACCCCGTGGTCGGCGGCCCTCCGGGCGGTCGGTCGCGGGGCCCGGCGAGCCGGTTACGACGTGGACCTGGTCACCGACGACGATGGGGTGATACGCATCATCAACCGGGCTCTGGACGAACTGGCCCGGCGCCGGGGCCAACCCGACGGCGGCGGCGATGCCGAGCCGACCTGGATGGTGGTGGTGAGCGAAGCGGACCGGGTGCGGGCTCTGGCCCGACAACCGGACGCCTACGGCTTCGTCGACACTGCCCTGGGCGAGCAACTTGGTCGGCTGCTGGATGAGGGAGGAGAGGTCGGGATCCACGTGGTGGCCGGCTTCGCCAGCGTCGGCGCCTCCCGGGTGGTGATGGCTGACCGGCAGCTCCGAGGCGGGTTCCGGCACCGGGTGGCCATGCAGATGTCCGATGACGATTCCTTCGTCATGGTGAACTCGGCGGCCGCCGCTCGGCTGCAACCCGACGGGCCCCGGCCGGTCGCCGCCGTCCTGTTCGACCGGCAAGCCGACAGCGGCCGGACGTTCAAGCCGTACTCCCTGACGACGGCGGGAACGTTCGAGGCCCAGGTCGACTCCGTCTTCAATCGACTGGCCCGGCGCCGGAGGGAGCTGGTGCGGTGACCCTGGACGACACCATGGCGGCCCTTCGGGTGTTCGACGCAGAGGTACGGGAGCTGACCGACAGCCTCTCCACCTCGATCGAAGCCCTGCGCCGCCACCATGAGCAGCTCGGTGGGATGTGGTGCGACGACTTCGCCCGCCAGTACCGCCAGCGGTGGGACAGCTTCGAGCATCACCTCGACGATTACCTCCGCCGGGACGCCCCCCGCTACCAGGCGTTTCTCTCCACCCGGATGGCGGCGCTGGGGAGGTATCTGAGCGATGACTGACGTGACCCGCCTGGCGTCGTGCCTTCGCGACTACCAGGCGACCCTCGAACGCCACCAGGCGGACGTGGCCGTGTGCCGGGACCGGCTGGAGCGGTCCCTGGGCCGCTTGGCGAGCGTGTACGACGGGGTGGCGGCCCGGGAGTTCACCGCCCATTGGGCTCGGACCACGAGCCAGCTGAAGGGCTATCACGATGGGACCAGGGCCATCGCCGCCGTCCTGGCGGCCCGCCTGAGCTCCCTCGAAGAGGCGGACCGTCCCGAGGAGCGATGAGCGGTGGACCGGCCGGCAACAGCAGCCTCCCCGTCGCGTCGGGCCCAGGCCTTGGGGGAGGTTGCCGGCGACCTCCGGCACTGGCGCAGGGTGGCCACGGCGGCGGGGTCCACCGCCGAAGACATCCGTGTCGACGCCGGCGGGCGTCTCGATGCCGCCGCCGCCGCCGTGGCCTCGGCGGTGAGCACCGCCGATGTGGGACAGGCGTCGGTGGCCGAGGTGGTGGGGGAGATGGACCGGCTGCGGCGGGAAGCCGAGGAAGCGGAGTCCAGCGTGGCCTTCCGGTCGGATCGCATTGAGGAATCGACCCAGTACGTCGAGCGGACGGTGGCTCGCGGCCGGGACGGCGGCGGGCGCCCCCTCCAGCTGGCCGAGTTTGGTAACGGCGCCGCCGGGCAGGCTGCCTGCCGGCTTGGCGGTTGCCTGGCGCCGTGCCGGGCCCTGACCGAGCGGGTCCGGTCGGCGGCTGTCACCGATGATGCGTGGCTGTGGAGCGCCGCCGAGCAGGCGGCAGTGGCCCGCGCCCGGCAGGCGTGGGCGAGAGGGTCAAGCCACCTCACGGCGCTGCTGGCCTCCGTCCGGGTGCATGTCGCCCGGGACGAGGCCGAGCGGCGGACCGAGCGCAGCGTCGGCAGGCTGGCCGGCCAGGAGGAGGCGCTGCGCCGCTACGACCAGCCCGCCTACCAGGCCCCGTAAAGGTCGGTAGCCTCGGGCCATGTGTCGCAACATCACCACCCTGCGGGGCTTGCAGCCCGAGGCCACGGCGGAGGAGATCGAGGCGGCCGCCCGCCAGTTCGTGCGCAAGGTCAGCGGCGTGCAATCTACGTCGGCCCGGACCGAGCAGGCCGTCGAGAGGGCCGTGCAACGGGTCCGGAAGGCGACGGCCGATCTGCTGAGCGAGCTTCCCGCCCGCCAGGCCCCCCCGCCGACGCTGCCCCCGCTGCGGCGGCGGGCCTCCTGAGGCCACCGGTTCATCCGGGCGAGGGGACTCCTGAGTTTCTGCCCGGACGGCCGCTTTCGTGGGGTCGCCCAAGCAGCTCGAGGACCTCGTCGTCAGTCGTCTGCGCAAAGTTCTCGTACCAATGGCCGACGGCGAAGAATCGGGCCGGAACCAGGGCACAGATCACGTCGTCGGCCACCGGGCTGAGCCGGGCGGCGGTCCCCTGGGAGCACACGGGGGCGGCCAGCACCAGCCGGGCTGGTCCCTGGGCCCGAACGGCCCGCAACGCCGCCTCCGCGGTCACTCCCGTGGCCAGGCCGTCATCGACGAGGACCACGTCCCGTTCACTCAGGCCCGGCAGCGGCCGGGCGCCGCGGTAGACCACCACCCGCCGCTCCAACTCCTGGCGGGCGGGCGCGGCGAGGACCTGAAGATCGGCGGCGCTGAAGCCGAGCTGGCCGGCGCGATCGGAGATGACGGCTTCGTCGAGGCCCTCGGCCACGGCGCCGATGCCGAGCTCCTCATGACCGGGGGCCCCGACCTTGCGGGCCACGAACACCTCCAACGGTGACCCCAGGGCGGCGGCGACCTGGGCGGCGACAGGCACACCGCCTCGAGCCAGCCCCAGGACGACGGGGGCAACGAGCCCGAGCGGGACCAACCGCCGGGCCAACTGGAGCCCGGCGTCCGCCCGGTCACGAAAGGGCATGGGTCGACCATACCCACCAAGGTGTCACCGGGGCTCGCCGTACTGTCCTCGCAACGGCGGTCCAAAGTTTCCGGTCGGAGGGCTTGACCTTGACCTTGCGTCAACCCTGGACGATGGGGCCATGGAAGACCTGAACCCGCTCCGAAGCGAGCAATCGACGGGGGCACCGGCCATCGATGCCCGGGGTGTTCGCAAATCGTTCGGGGATCATCTGGTGCTCGACGGCATCGACCTGAAGGTCGCGGAGGGGACCGTCTTCGCCTTGCTGGGCCCCAACGGGTCGGGGAAGACGACGGCCGTGCGGATCCTGTCCACCCTGCTGCCGGCAGACGCCGGCGTGGTCCGGGTGGCAGGCCACGACGTGGCCCGGGAGCCCGATGGCGTGAGAGAAGCCATCGGCGTCACCGGACAGTTCTCCGCAGTGGACAAACTGCTCACGGGCCGGGAGAACCTGCAGTTGATGGCGGACCTGGCCCATCTGGGCAGAGCCGCGGGTCGCGAGCGGGCCGCCGAACTGCTCGACCGGTTCGATCTGCTCGAGGCGGCCGACAAGACGTCGGCCACCTACTCCGGCGGGATGCGCCGCCGCCTCGACCTGGCGATGACCCTGGTTGGCCATCCGCGAGTCGTCTTCCTCGACGAACCCACCACCGGGCTCGACCCCCGCGGTCGTCACGCCGTCTGGCACATGGTCCGCAGCCTGGTCGCCGACGACGGCGTCACGATCTTCTTGACCACTCAGTATCTCGACGAGGCCGACCAGCTCGCCGATCGACTGGCGGTGCTGGACCACGGAACTGTGGTGGCCGAAGGGACGCCCGAGCAGCTCAAGGCCCGGATCCCCGGCGGCCACATCCGCCTGCAGTTCTCCGACCCCGCCCACCTCGACTCGGCCGCCCGCCTCCTCGGGGCAGCCAGCCCCGACGATGAGAGCCTCAGCTTGGCCGTCCTGGGCCACGGCACGGTCCCGGCGGTGCGGTCCCTGCTCGTCGAGCTGGACCGGCACGCCATCGACGTCCAGAGCCTGTCGATCCACACCCCCGACCTCGACGACGTCTTCTTCGCGGTCACGGGCCACCCCGCCATGAGCGAGGACAGCCGGCGATGACGGCCACCCACGCGGTGGGCGACACCGCCACGATGGTGCGGCGCAACCTGCGCCACATGCGCCGCTACCCGGCCCTGGCGCTCATGTTGGTCTTGCTGCCCGTCGTGTTCCTGCTGCTGTTCGTGGACGTCTTCGGTACCACGCTGGGTAACGGGCTGGGCCGGCTGGCCGGCGGGCGCTCTGCGTATGCCAACTATGTCAGCCCGGCCATCATCCTGCTCACCGTGGCCTCCGCATCGGCCGCTACCGCCATCTCGGTCGCCACTGACATGACCGAAGGCATCATCGACCGGTTCCGCACCATGGCCATCTGGCGTCCCGCCGTGCTCGCCGGTCACGTGCTCGCCAGCATGATCCAAAGCCTGCTGGCCGTGGTCGTCGTCATGGCGGTGGCGGTGGCCGTCGGCTTCCGCCCCACCGCTGGACCACTCGAGTGGGTAGCCGCTGTTGGTGTTCTGACCATGATCACCCTGGCCCTCACCTGGCTGGCGGTCGCCCTCGGCCTCGTCGCCAAGAGCGTCGAGACCGCCAGCAACACCCCGATGTTCCTGATGCTGCTGCCATTCCTCGGGAGCGGGTTCGTCCCCACGGGCTCCATGCCCGCCGGGTTGCGCCAGTTCGCCGCCTACCAGCCCTTCACGTCCTTCACCGACACCCTCCGCGGTCTCCTCACCGGCGGTGCTGTCGACGCCCATGCCACGGTCGCCGCCGCCTGGTGCGCCGGCATCGCCATCGCTGGCTACCTTTGGGCGGTGGCACGGTATGACCGGGGCGCAGAAGTGGCAGTCCAGTGAAGGAGCAACCGGCGCCGCCTCGGACGCAATCGGAGGCCGCCGCCGTGCTGACCATCAGCCAACTCGCAGCTCACGTCGGTGTCACGGTCCGGGCCATCCGCTACTACCATCAGCGGGGTCTGCTGGCCGAACCGGTCCGTGACCGCTCCGGCTACCGGCGCTACGACGTCCAGGCCGTGGCCGACCTGATTCGGATCAAGACACTCGCCGACGCCGGCGTGCCCCTCGGCCGCACCCGTGACCTCATCGACTCCGACCCGGCCGAGTTTGCCAGAGCCATCGCCGAGATCGACCACACGATCCACCAGAGGATCAGCGACCTCCAACAGGTCCGCCACGAGCTCGCCGGGCTGCTGGCCGGCGAACGGCTGGTCCTGCCAGCCGAGGTTGCCCAGCTCCTCGATCAGATGCGCTCCCTCGGCGTCAGCGAGCGCACCATGGCCCTCGAACGCGACGGTTGGACCCTGCTGGTGGCACTGGCGCCCGAGCAGGTGCCGCCATGGGCGACGGACAAGACCACCGCCCTGGCCGACCCAGAGTTCCAACGGTTCTACCTGGCCTGGGAACAGGCCTACGACTGGGATCCTGAGGACTCCCGTCTCGTCGAGCTGGCCGCCCAGGCCGCGGCCTGGCTGGCCAAGAAACCCCCCAGCCCGCCGCCACCGCAGGGCCATGCCGGCATCTCGGCTGTGTACCACCTGCTGTCGGCGCAGCTGGCTACGGAATCCCCGGCGTGGCGCCGTCTCGACGAGCTGTGTCGGGCCAGTCTCGAGGCGTCTGGGCAGTCGTCGGACTGAACGACCGGCAGGGGCCGCCCCGGATCCGACCATTGGGTTGGGTCGGGCCCCTGGGATTGGGTCGGGCCCCTGGGGTTGGGTCGGGCCCCTAGGATGGAGGTGCGATGACCCGACGGTCGACCTCAACCTCGGCGTTCGGAGTGTCGAAGCGGGAGGGCCACGACGCCAGCGGGTTCTACCGGCGGTTCATGCCGCCGGCCGTCTCGCCCGACGCGGAGGTCGCCTCCTACAGGGCGCTTGACAAGTTGATCGTGGGCGACGCCCGGCACATGGACGAGGTTCCGGATTCCTCGGTTGCGCTGGTGGTGACGTCGCCGCCGTACTTCGCTGGCAAGGAGTATGAGCAGTCGCTGGGCGAACAGGGAGCTCCGGCCACCTATCTGGAGTACCTGGACCTGCTCGCGGACGTGTTCGCCGAGTGCGTCCGCAAGCTCGAGCCGGGGGGGCGGATCGCGGTCAATGTCGCCAACCTCGGTCGCCGCCCCTATCGGTCCTTGTCGGCGGATGTGATCGGCATCCTGCAGGACGATCTTCGCTTGCTGCTTCGCGGGGAGATCATCTGGTTGAAGCAGCGAGGCTCGTCGGGATCCTGTGCGTGGGGGAGCTTCCAACGACCGGGCAACCCGGTCCTACGGGATCTGACGGAGCGGGTGGTCGTAGCCGGCAAGGGTCGTTTCGATCGGGCCGTCCCGGCCAAGCACCGTGTCCGTGACGGTCTGCCGTCCGAGGGGTCCATGACTCGCGAAGACTTCATGGAGAACACGCTCGATGTGTGGGAGATCCCGGCCGAGAGCGCTACCCGCGTTGGTCACCCGGCGCCCTTTCCGATCGAGCTCCCGGCCCGGCTCATCGAGCTGTACACCTACCGCGGTGATCTGGTTCTCGATCCATTTGCGGGTTCAGGTACGGCCGCGGTGGCGGCCTTGCGCTCAGGCCGTCACTACGTCGGCTATGACCTGGACGACGCCTACGTCCGCCTGGCCGAAGACCGGGTTTCTCAAGAGCACAGACGATTGGCGGCGGAGTCCCGCTCCTCACCACGTCGGGTCAGCGTTCCAGCGGTGCCCGCTCCGGCCGGCGATGACGAGGACGTCCAGTCGCGGGCCGTTCGTGAGGGAAGGGCAGCCAAGGAGATCGCCGGGTCCGTCATCGAGGCGGCGGGCTTCACCGATATCCGGAGAGATCAGCGACAGCCCGGTGGCGTCGAGGTCAACTTCACAGGTCGTGACCGGCACGGGACGTTGTGGTTCTTCGATGTGGCCGGGAGTTTCACGAGCAATCGGGCCGGGTTGAAGAGAACGGACACCCTCTGGAAGGCCTTGGCCAGAGCTGCGGTTCTCCGAGAGGTGAGTACCTCACCGCTCGTCCTGCTCACCACGGACGCTCCAGCCGGCGCCGGCGCGGAGGCGCTCAAGCAGCTCACGGGCGCCGAGAAGCCGATTCGTGCAGTGATCGACATGCTCGAGCAGCGAGGGTTGAAGGAATTGCAAGCTCTCTGCGAAGGTGCAAGGTGCAGATGATGAGCTCAGCCGTCGTCGTTCCCTGAGGATTCGTGGAGGTGGCGGGAATCGAACCCGCGCTGGCCCGATTTTCAAACGAGTACGAGTTCGCTGTTCTCCCAGTTCAGACGCCCTTTTTGCTTGTCCGTGACCGACCTCGATGTACCGCCTCAGACCCCTGTTTTGTGTCCTGATGTGTCCTGTGCGTGTCCTGCGGCTCCCCGACAGCCATCGCGACCACCTCACCGAGCGTGGTGCTGGCAGTGGTCTCGCGGAGGTGATCGAGTTGTTCACTCAGCCGTTCCTGGACCCCCTCGAAGAGGTGTCCGTATTCGCGAAGTGTCACGCTGGGATCGGAGTGGCCCATGCGCTGCGCCACGGCCAGCACGTTGGCACCGAGATCGATCAACATGGAGGCGTGACCGTGGCGCAGGTCGTAGGTCCGGGTGCTGGCCGGCAGGCCGGCAGCCACCAAAGCCGGACGGATCACCGTCTCACGAAACTTGTCCCGGTTCAGCGGCTTGCCCACCCGATTGACGAACAGCGGCTCCTCCGGGAGGAGGACCGACCCGCTATGTGCGGCCCTGGCTGCCAGGGACTCGGCGAGGGCGCCCGAGAGCCAGACCGGGATAGGAATGGTCCGGTCCCCGGCGTCGGTCTTGGGAGGCCCCTGCACCAGCGTGAGCTGGTGATCGCCATAGGCCGAGACCGGCAGCAGAGTCTCGGTGATACTGATCCGGTGTCGGATGAAGTCCACCGAACGGATCCGCAGGCCACACAGCTCCGCCGGCCGCATGCCGGTGAGCACGAGCAGCCACACGGCCGGCTTGTACGGGTCCCTCACCTGGTCGATCAGGGAATGGACCTGGGCCATCGTCAGCACGTCCCCCTGCCGCACCCGCTTGCGGCGCACGGTGACGTGGTGGCCGGCCGCCGGGTTATCCCGCCGAGCCCCCGACGCCACGGCAGCCTTCATCACCAGGGAGACGACCGAGACACAGTCCCTGACCTTCTTGGCGCCGAGGTCGCCGGCGGCCAGCTTTGCGGCGATGAACCGCTCCACGTCCATGTGGTCGATGCCCGCGAGCGGCCGGGACCCGAAGTAGGGGAGGACGTGGTTGTGCAGGATCTGCCAGTACCCCCGTCGGGTGGTCGGCCGGAGTCGCACCGTCGTTGCCCACCACAGCTCGGCCCACTCGGCGAACAGGATGCGCCGGAGGGCTGGATCGATCCACTCGCCCCGCTGCAGGTCGGCGCCGTTGCGCTGCAGGAAGCGCTCAGCGTCTCCCTTTCGGCCGAAGGTTTGCGAGCGTAACCGACCCTGGGGGTCCCGGTAACGAGCCCGCCAGCGGCCGCTGGGCCGCTTGTCAATCGATCCCACGTTTCGCCACCTCCCGGTCGAGGAGCCGCCTCAGCTACGCCGTCCTCAGTGTACGAGGCTCACTCAGCGGATGACCGGGACGAGGCCGGCCGACGGAGTGATCCTGCGGCCTCCGGCCCTCGTTGATCCACTCGGGGTGATCCGCCGAAGCAGTGACGGCGTCGTAGAGGGCGTTGCTGTCGCCTGGCTCCGGCCGTCGAAGGAGCAGCCATCCGGCCTCCACTCTCGCCGCCGGCACGAACCAGTCGGCGTCGCCCGGTTCATCGGTCATGGCTGCAAGCATCCAGGATTACCGGACCGCGGGTCCACCCGATTTCGAACGGGCGCCGGCCACGCTGCACAGACGGCCCCGGTTCGGTATCTGCAGCGCCATACCTCGCCATACCTCTCCGCAAGAGCGATCCTGCTCCGGGCGCCCCCGTACCATCAGACCGGTGGCGCCGGGTCGTACTGGATGCCTCGCCGAACCTCCCGGGTTCGGTCGGCTCCCGCGAAGCGCATCACGAGGTGTAACGCCATGTCGATCCCGGCCGAGATGCCAGCCGAGGTGATCACGTCGCCGTCGTCGACGAGCGTTCGTGGGGTCGGACGTCGATCGTGGGATCGAGTTCGGCCGACAGGTTATGGGACCGCCAGTGCGTCGTGGCCGGCCGCCCCGTGAGCAGACCGGCGGCGGCATAGATCAGCGACCCGGTGCACACGGCGATCATGAGCGGCACCTCGACCCGTTGTCGACGGACCCAGTCGAGCTGGGCCTGGTCGTGGAGCTTTGGCCGAGTGCCTTGCCTGCCCGGGTACACGAGCACCTCGAAGGGGGGCGTGTCGGCGAAGGAGTGATCGGCTTGCACGACCAAGCCCCTGCGCAGCGCACGAGACCACCCGATGCCGAGACGCACGACACCGAGTAGCCGTCGGCGGGGGACGTCTGTGTCCAGTAGGAGTCCACCTCCCAGGGGCCGATGGCGTCGAGCTCCTTGACGTCGGCAAACAGCACGATGCCGATGTACCTGAGATCGTTATTCACGGCTCAACGATGCCACGGTCACCGGGGCGCCACGGCCGCCATCAGGCCATGGGGTCGTTGCGGCCAGGACGAGCATCGGCGAGGATGCTTCTGTGCGCTTCATCGATACCGCCGGCTTCGTGGCCGAGGAGGCTTGGGGGGCGCTAGACATCACCGAGATCGACGGGGTGACCGTCCGGGTGCATTGGACCGACCGCCCTTTACCGCTGGCATGTC
>JALYVP010000283.1 GCA_030853185.1 Actinomycetota bacterium
GACGGGACCCGCCGGGAGCGGGCTCCGCTCCCGGACCTGCCGGCCGGCGCGGTTGGCTTGGAGGAGGCGCTCAAGTCGTGGCGCCGGGAGCGGGCCAAGGCCGACAAGGTGTCGGCGTTCATCGTCTGCTCCGATCGCACCCTTCGAGCCATCGCCGCGGTCCGTCCCACATCGCTGGCCGGCCTGCGGCGCATCGACGGCATCGGTCCCACCAAGCTGGAGGCCTACGGCGAGGAGATGCTGGCCCTGATCGCCGCCGGCGCCGACGGCGGGGAGCTCCGGTAGGGTCGTGGCGACGGCACCGTGTTTCTGTGTGGTGATACAGCCCACCGACGAGCTTTTTCACCACTCAGATCGAGTCGCCGCCCCCGGCGCCCGAACTACCCGTACTCGACGACGTCGGGAGGCGGGACGAGCTTTAGGACGTCGGTCGGCGTCTGCACCGGGGTGTCGCGCTGGTAGAACAGCTTGTAGCCGAGATGCCATCGTGTGTCCGCGGCGAGCAGGTTGTACACCGAGGTCTTGTCGTTGGGTTTGCCGAACCCGTCCATGTTGAAGGTCATCGCCAGATCGGGCTGAGGGGTGACGACAGACTTGTCCTGGACCATGTCGGGGTTGAACTGGTGGATCAGGAGGAGCTTCTGGGCCAGGTGGTGGGCGGTCGTGACCTGCTGCAGCCAGGTGGCGATCTGGTTGATCTCGGTTCCGGTCGTGCGGCCGACGACCTGGCCGGGCCGTTGCCCGGGGCTGAGCTCCCATTCGGGGTCCAGCGCCAGTCCCACGTCGGGCTGGCTGAGCCAGGGGGCCAGGGTCTTGGCGTCGTCGACGAAGCTGCTGAGCCCGGGCTGGATGTCGAGGATCAGCATGCCGCCATGGGAGCGCACGACCTCGAGGTAGTCGGCGATCTGGGCGTCGGAGAGGCGCAGCGTGTAGTCCCCGGAAGCCTCGGGAGCGGCCTCGGCGGTGAAAGCGATCAGCTCGTAGCTCGGCACCACCGTGGTGCTGGGACTGGCATAGGGAACGGCGGCCGACACCACCTTCGACCACATCTGCTCGGGAGGGGCATCGCCGAGGACCCCGAGGGACGGTAAGCCGGGAGCACCGTAGAAGGCGACCAGCCGGTGCGACGGGAACAGGGACCGGCCGCCTCCCGGTTCGCTCGTCGGGCGTTGCCTCGGAGTCCCGGCCCTCAGCGACGGGCCGCTGTGCCGCGAGCTGGCCGAGGTGCCACTGGCGAGGGCGACGATCTGGCGGGCACCGAAACCGACGAGGGAGACGGCGACGGCGACGATGACGACAGCGGCGAGCCGTCGGCGCCGGTACATCCGCCGGGTGCTCGACGGACCTCCGCCGCGCCGTCGGGAGCCGGTGCGAACCCCCGACCAGAATCCGTCACCCGCCATGCGTGTTGCCCCTTCGACCCGGTCGCCGCGGCGGTCCCGGCTGGGACCTACCGTCAGTCTTGCAGAGCCACCGGGACACGAGGTCGGGCTGCTGCAACCGGCCCGGTAGCGTTGCCCCATGTCATCCCCGGGGCCGTTCACGGCCATGGCGCCTATGGCTGAGGGTCGCAATTTCCGATCGAGCCGCCGGGTTCGCCTGGGTGACGTCACCCCCACCGGCCGGGTGCGTCTCGACGCGGTGGCCCGCTACCTCCAGGACATCGCCGGTGACGACGTCGACGACGCCGGCATCAGCGGCGAGGCCGCCTGGGTGGTGCGACGGGCCAGCCTGGAGGTTCACCACCGACCCGAGTACGAGGATCGCCTCGACCTCGTCACCTGGTGCTCGGGCACCGGAGCGGCGTGGGCGGAGCGGCGCACGACCGTCAGCCTCGCCGCCCGGCCGGTGATCGAGGCGTCGTCGTTGTGGGTGTGCCTGGACCAGGCCGCCCTGCGGCCCAAGCCGCTCGATGAACGCTTCTTCGCCGTCTACGGCCAGGCGCCCCAGTCCCGGCCGGTGCCCTCCCGGCTCCGCCTACCGGCCAACCCGCCCGCCGACCCGCTTGCCAACCCGCTCACCAACCCGCTCGCCAACCCGCCCACCGACCCGCTCGCCGAGCCCGCCCGGGTCACATCGACACCGTGGCCCCTGCGCGGCGCCGACTTTGACGTCCTCGGACATGTCAACAACGCCGTGGCGTGGGCCGCCCTGGAGGAACAGGTCTCCCGGGGCCACCCCGAGCGCCTCATCGATCGGGCCCAGGTGGAGTACCGCGCAGCCATCGAGCTCGGCGCCCGGCTCACCGTGGTCAGCGCGGATCAGGAAGGCGTGGTCGGTGTCTGGCTCATCGACGGCTCCGCGGTCACCGCGGTCACCGCCGTCGCCGCCGTGCTCCGGTTGTCCGGGCCGGAACCAGCGGCAGCCAGGGCCTGATCAGCCGACCCGATCCGATCGATGCCGGCACAGACGAGCAGGGTCAGCGTGGCCCCGAGGGGGAGGGCTCCGACCACATCGATGAAGGTATGGGCGCCGACGCTGATCATCGAGATGCCCACCACCGGCCCGACGGCGACACCGAGGACGGTGAAGACCCATCGGACCACCCTGGGCAGGGCCAGGCGCAGCGGGCCGGCCGAGCGTCCGATGAGGAGCACGACGAGTGTCCCCAGGCAGACGGCGGTAGCGCTGTGACCCGAGGGGTACGAAGCGGCGTCGCCAGGAGCCAGGCGGCTGTCGATGACAGGCTTGAGAATGCCCTCCACCACGATCAGCTGGATCGTCACGCTGGCCCCGGCGGCGGCCAGGGCGATCCTTGACCTGCCGATGAGGCACACGGCGATGAGCGCCGCGGCGATGAGGACGAGCCGACCCGGGTTGCCCAACTCGGCGAACTGCTCGGCGACTCCCCGGAGGGGTCTGAAGAGGTGCCGGACGTGATCGTCGAAGGTGGCCACCCACGGGGCCGGATGGTCCCGGCCGGCCGTGGTCAGGGCCCACGCCGCCACCCACACCGTTGTGAGCGCGGTGATGAGGGGGAGCCGGGTCACCAACGCGGCCGGAACGATCGGTCGCCTGGTCACCCCGGTCATGCTCACCGGCCAGAGCGGCGTCGCTGACTCGCATCGGTCAACACGGCCGGGGCCCATCCGGCGTCCTCGGCGTTGAGGTTGGTGCCCGGCTCGACGATCTCGTCGATGCGGTCCAGCACCGCCGACTCCAGGCGGACGTCCGGGGCTGACAGCTGCGACTCGAGTTGTTCCATGGTGCGGGGCCCGATGATGGCGGCGCTGATGGCCGGGTGCTCGAGCACGAAGGCGATGGCCAGTTGAATCAGGGTGAGGCCGGCCTCGTCCGCCACCTTGGCCAACTCGGTCACGATCTCCAGCTTGCGCTGGTTGCCGGGGATGCTCAGGTCGTAGCGGCCAGGAATTCGCTCCGAGCGCCGGCTGGTGTTGTCCTTGCCCTCCCCGAAGCGTCCTGACAGCCAGCCACCGGCCAGGGGGCTCCACGGGATGACGCCCATGCCGTAGCGCTGGGTCACGGGCAGGACGTCGCGCTCGATGCCTCGCACCAGGATCGAGTACGGCGGCTGCTCGGTCATGAACCGCTCCCGACCTCGGCGTTCGGCCACCCACTGGGCCTCGACGATCTGTTCGGCGGGGAACGTGGAGCTCCCGAACGAGCGGATCTTGCCGGCGTGGACCAGGTCGCTGAGGGCGCCGAGGGTCTCGTCGACGTTGACGGTCTCGTCCGGCCGGTGGATCTGGTAGAGGTCGATGTAGTCGGTGCCGAGCCGACGGAGGCTGTTGTCGCATTCGGCGATGACCCAGCGCCGGGAGTTCCCCTGGGCGTTGGGGTCGTCGCCCATGCCAGCGTGGACCTTTGTGGCCAGCACCACCCGGGAACGGTCGATCTGGGCCAGCGCCTTGCCCACGATGACCTCGGACTCGCCGGCGGAGTACACGTCAGCGGTATCGATGAAGTTGATCCCGGCATCGAGGGCCCGGTGGATGATGCTCACCGACTCGTCATGGTCGGGGTTGCCCCACGCGCCGAACATCATCGCTCCCAGGCACAGGGGGCTGACCTTGACACCGGTTCGTCCAAGAGTACGAAATTCCATGGGGCCACCCTACGGGCGGCGCGGGGGAACCGGTCCCGTTGGGGGACTGCCCGTCACGGCCGGGTGGCGTCGTCCTCGGCCAGATCCTGCTCGGCTCGGTTGCGTTGGGCCCAGAGCTTGCTCCGTCGCTTCCAGAACGGCGTCTTCCACACCTTGAAGCCGTCCCGTCGGCCCGGCTTGGGCTCCCGGCGGGGCTTGGGGGACGCCTTGCGGCCGACATCGTGGGCGCCGGTAGGGCAGATGGCATCCTCGAGGGCGTCCTCGTCCCACAGACCCACGTGGAGCTGGGCCTTGGCACCGTGGCGGACCTGGCGGGTGCTGCGCTTGCGGTGACCACCCGCGTCGGAGAACGGGGCAACATCG
>JALYVP010000284.1 GCA_030853185.1 Actinomycetota bacterium
CCTACGAGACGTTCCTGGCCGACTGCCCCGCGGCCCGGGTGGTCTGTGCCGACGACCCCGGAGCCGCCCGACTGGGCCGGCGGGTCGCATCGCTCGGTCTGGCCACCTCGACCTATGGGACGAGTGCCGGCTCCACCTTCACCATGAGCCGTGTCGTCCACGCCCGGACCTCGGTCAACTTCGAGATCGAGGGCCCCACCGGCGAGCGGGCCCGGGTGACTCTGGCCGTGCCCGGTATCCACAACGCCCGAAACGGCGTCGGGGCACTGGCGGCAGCCGTCGCCGTGGGTGTCCCCTTCGATGTCGCCGTGGCCGGGCTGGGGCATTTTTCCGGGGTGGCCCGCCGCCTCGAGCTGCGAGGGGAGCGCGACGGCGTGACCTACATCGACGACTACGCCCACCTCCCGGGGGAGGTGGGCACGGTGGTGGGCACCGCCAGCCGGGCCGGCTGGCGGCGCGTTGTCGTCGTCTTCCAACCCCACCGCTACACCCGGACCGCCGCCCTGCACCGAGCCTTCGCCGACGCCTTCGCCGGCGCCGACATGGTGGTGGTCACCGGGATCTACCCGAGCGGCGAGGCGCCGATCCCCGGCGTCACCGGCCGGTTGATAGCCGATGCCGTGGCCGCCGCCCACCCGGATCTTCCCCTCCGCTACTGCGAGGACCTCGAAGATCTGGTGACCGTGCTGGGCGCCGTGCTGGAGGCCGGTGACCTGTGCCTGACCCTAGGGGCCGGGGACCTGACCGAGATCCCCGGGCGGATGGTGGCCGGCTCGTGAGCGTCGCCAGCCGGGCCGCGCTCGACGCCCTCGGCCCCCGGGGCCAGGCCGATGCCCCCCTTGGTCCCCTCACCACCTACCGGGTCGGCGGCCGGGCCGCGGTGGCCGTGACCGTGGCCGACCTGGCCGACGTGGCAGCCGCGGCCCGGGCGGTCCACGCCTCGGGGCTTCCCGTCCTCGTCATCGGGCGGGGCTCGAACCTGTTGATCGCCGACGATGGCTTTCCCGGCATCGCCGTCATCATGGCCGGCTCGGCCGGTCAGGTGCGCAAGGCCCGGATCGGCGACGAGGCCAGCGGGAGCGACGGTCCCGACGCCCCGTTCCTGGCGATCTCCATCGAAGAGGTGAGTGGGGACCGGGCCGAGGTTGTCGCCGGGGCCGGGGTGCCCCTCCCTACCCTGGCCCGCAGGAGCGCGGAGGCCGGCCTGTGCGGTCTGGAGTGGGCGGTCGGCGTGCCAGGCTCCGTGGGCGGTGGGATCCGGATGAACGCGGGTGGCCACGGTTCGGACATGGCCGCCTCGGTCGTGGCCGTCACCGTCGCCGACCTCACCACCCTCCCCGACCTCACCACCCTCCCCGCAGATCCCAACCAGCCGGTGACCGAGCGCCGCAGCCTCGACGAGTTGGCCTATGGCTACCGCCGCTCGTCGATCAGGCCCGCCGACCTGGTGCTCGACGCCCGCTTCACCGCCCGCCCGGGCGTCGCCGAGCACGCCCGGCGCACCATCCGCGAGATCGTCGCCTGGAGGCGCGAACATCAGCCCGGTGGTCAGAACGCCGGGTCCGTGTTCACCAACCCTCCGGGTGACTCGGCGGGCCGGCTCATCGAGGTGGCCGGGCAGAAGGGACGTCGATGGGGGAGCGCCATGGTGTCGACCAAGCACGCCAACTTCATTCAGGCCGACCCGGACGGCTCGGCTGACGACGTGGCCGCCCTGATCGACCGGGTGAGGGCGGCCGTGTTGGCCGAGACGGGCGTGGAGTTGCGCGTCGAGGTTCGCATGATCGGTTTCGCCGAGGCAGGAGGGTCGGAACCCCGGTCCTCAACCTCAACTGGAGGTCGAGGATAGTGGGCCTGTGGTCGGATCTCACCAAGGAGATGGTTCGCCCCCAATCGGTGCTGGGCTATCCCGAGGCCGATCCTCGGTCGGCTCCGCCCCAGGTGAGGCAGGCTCCGCCCCCTCCCGCCCCGCCCCAGCCTGCGGCGCCCCGGCCCTCCCGCCGGGCCCCTCGTGGCACGGCCCCGGCGGCCAAGGCCCCGGTGGCCAACGGTCGTGGCGCCCCGGGTGGCGAAGCCCAGGGTCCGGGAGCCAAAGGTCAGGCGGCCACGGGGGCGAAGAGATCCCCGGGTCGGGCGCCGCGGAAGGAGGGCAAGGGGGACCGGGCGGGTGGCCCCCGCACCGGGCGCCCCCCCATGGATCCCCGGATCCGGGAGCGATGGGTCAGCGTTCGGCGGGAACAGGGACACCGCCGGCTCCGGGCGGCGGTGGTGGCCGCCGCCGCCGTCGCCATCATCGCGGCCGCCGTCGGTGCCGCCTTCTCGCCCCTGCTCGCCGTCGGTCACGTCCGGGTGGCGGCCACGGCTCACGTCCCTGTCGGCCAGGTCCTGGCGGTCACCGGGCTCGGGAACCACCGGCCCATGGTCGAGGTCAACGCCGCCTCCGAGGTGTCCCGGCTCGACACGCTGCCGTGGGTGGCGTCGGCCCGAGTGAGCAGGGAGTGGCCGTCGACGGTCGCTGTCACCGTCCGTGAGCGCCGGCCGGTTGCGCAGGTGACCGTCACCGGAGGCGTGGTCGATGTGGATGCCACCGGCCGGGTCCTGACCCAACCGCAGGCGGCCACCGCTGGGCTGCCCACACTCGTCGGGTCTCCGGCCGCCGGACCGCCGGGGACATGGGTGCCGGGAACGGGGTTGCCGGGGACAGGGCGCCGCTCGCCGGTCCAGGGAAGTGTGGGCGCATCCCTGGCTGTCGCCTCCGCCCTGCCGGCGCCCGTGGCCAACCGGGTGTCCACCGTGACGATGGACGGCCGCGGGGTGATCACCCTGGCTCTGACGCCCGAACCGACGACCGTCACCCTGGGAGAGGTGGCGGCCCCCGGGGACCCGGCCGAGGGGCCGGCCGTCACCGGTTCGAGCGTGCCTGTGGCCCTTGCCCGCCAGGTCGCCGCCCTGTCCACCCTGCTGGCCACGGTCGATCTCAGCAAGGTCGCCCAGATCGATCTCACCGTGCCGGACCGTCCGGCCTTGACCCCGGCGCAGACGCCCACTACTCTCTCGACCACTTCGCGAGGTTGATACAAGTTAACCTCGAGTTAAGGTCGAGGGTATGCGGTGGGCACCGGGGGTCCACGGCTTGCTCTCGCCGACGTGTCAGGCTTGCCCTTTCACCGTTCCGCCGCAACCCGACGAAGCCGGTGACCAACCCATCCATCCAGACCGGGCTCCAACCGGCTGGTGCTGCGCCCCGGGAGGAAAATCCACATGGCCGGTGCCCAGAACTACATCGCCGTCATCAAGGTCGTCGGTATCGGTGGCGGAGGGGTCAACGCTGTCAACCGGATGATCGATGCCGGGCTGAAGGGCGTCGAGTTCATCGCTGTCAACACCGACGCCCAGGCATTGTTGATGAGCGACGCTGACGTCAAGCTTGACATCGGCCGCCAGCTGACCCGGGGCCTGGGGGCCGGAAGCAACCCTGACGTCGGACGGGAGGCGGCCGAAGAGCACCGCGAGGAGATCGAGGAGGTGCTGAAGGGCGCCGACATGGTCTTCATCACCGCCGGCAAGGGCGGTGGGACCGGCACCGGGGGGGCGCCAGTCATCGCCCAGATCGCCAAGACCCTCGGTGCTCTGACCATCGGTGTCGTCACCCGGCCGTTCGCCTTTGAGGGACGGCGGCGGTCCACGCAGGCGGAGGCCGGCATCCAGCGGCTCAAGGAAGAGGTCGACACCCTCATCGTGATCCCCAATGACCGGCTGCTGACCGTGTCCAACGACAAGACGTCGATGGTCAACGCCTTCAAGATGGCCGACGAGGTGCTCCTCCAGGGGGTTCAGGGGATCACCGATCTGATCACCACCCCCGGCTTGATCAACACCGACTTCGCCGACGTGAAGATGATCATGCACGACGCCGGCACGGCCATCATGGGGATCGGCACCGCTTCGGGCGACGGTCGGGCCGTCACCGCGGCCAAGCTGGCCATCACCTCGCCGTTGCTCGAGGCCTCCATAGAGGGGGCCCGCGGCATCCTGTTGAACATCGCCGGCGGCAGCGACCTGGGCCTGTTCGAGGTGAACGAGGCGGCGGAGATCATCCACGGTGTCGCCCACCCCGAGGCCAACATCATCTTCGGTCAGGTGATCGACGACTCCATGGGCGACGAGGTGCGGGTCACGGTCATCGCCGCTGGGTTCGAGCGGTGGGAGAGTCCCGCTGACGAGATCGTCTCATCGCGCACGGGCGGACTGGGACTGCTCGAGATCGACGATGAGATCAAGCGATCCGGTGAAGTCCCTCGCGTCAGCGATGATGACTTCGACGTCCCGGACTTCTTGAAGTAGGCCTGCTCGTGGACGACGGCATGCCCGTCCCGGCTGCGTCCGACGTCGGTTCGGCGGGCGGCGAGC
>JALYVP010000285.1 GCA_030853185.1 Actinomycetota bacterium
GACGTCGGTTCCGCAGGGCATGGCTTGTCACCTTCGCCGCCACCATGGTCGTTGCCGTTGTCTGGATCATCGCTCAGCCTCCGTATTCGGGGTCAGATGAACCTGCCCACTTCGCGGAGGCGCAGGCTCTCTACAGCGGTCAGTTCCTCCCCAAGCTCATCCCCTACTACGCGGAGTTCGAGTCCGGGGTGGCCACCGTTCGCCTGCCCAGCAACGGTTCCAGCTGCTTCATCACCAATCCGGTCGTCTCGGCGGGCTGCGATCAACAATCCTTCAAGGGGAACCCCACCCTGAAGAAGGCCTACATCTACGTGAGCCGGGAGCCGTTCCTGGTGCCGCTGCTCACTGGACTCCCGGCCTACCTCTCCCCGCATCGCACCGGCCTGTACCTGGCCCGGTTCCTCAACGCCCTCATCGGAGCAGCCCTCTTCGCCACGTCGGTGGCCATGGCCCTGTCGCGCCGACGTCCCTTCCTGCTCCTCGGGATCGTGTTGGCCGCGACCCCGTCAGTCATCGCCGGATTCGGGGTTCTCGGGACGAGCACGCTCGAGATAGGCAGCGCCGCCCTCGTCTGGGTCAGCGTGGCCCTGCTGATGGACGGCGAGACCATGACGCGAGGGTTGCGGTGGGCCTTCACGGTGGGCTCGGTCCTCCTGTTGCTGTCGCGACCCATCTCCTTCGTCTACCTGGCCCTGGCCCTGCTCGCCCTGGCGATCGCCTCCAGGCGGCGCAACTGGCTGCCGGTCATACGCGGCCGGGACGGAGCCATCACGGTGGTTGTCGTCGGTGTGGTGGGTGTGTTCGCACTCGCCTGGTACCTGGTGGTCACGGCGCCTTACAACCCGAACTACTTCGCCGTGCAACACCTGGCACCGATCACGACCTGGCACGAGCGGATCTCCCTGCCGATCGGCGCGTCCGCCAACTACTGGAGTCAGGCGATAGGAGCGGTCGGCTACAACGAGTACAACGGGCCGTGGTGGATGACGCTCATCTGGACCCTCGTGTGTGGTGCCGCGGCCGGCCTGGGGATCCTGCTCGGGCGATGGCGGCGCGCCGTCGCCGTGGCCATGCTCTTCGTCGTCCTGCTCGGGCTGCAGGTGGTCGTGCAGGCCGTGACCGTATCCAAGATCGACCTGTTCTGGCAGGGACGTTACGACCTGCCCGTGCTGGCCGGCATCCTGATCCTGTCGATAGCCACCCTGGACCATCATCGCCGGCGGTTGCCTGAGCTCCGGCGACTTGCTCCCGTGGGGATCGCCTTCGCTGGCCTGGGGCAGCTGATGCTGTTTCTCGGAGCGGAGCGCCGCTACATCGTGGGGGTGAAGGGGACGTTCGACCCCCTCACCTGGTCATCGGGGTGGCGGCCGCCGATCCCCGTCGTCCTGCTGGTGGCCGCGGGGATCATCGCCATCGCCTCGCTCTACACCCTGCTGGTCCTGCACCTGAGAAGGATCGAGCCCCCGTCAGCGGTCGCGGATCCCGATCAGCCGGCACACTCGTCCGAGGCGTCGTTGGCTCCGTGACCGGTGGGCACCCACGGCGGGGGCAGCGCCACGGCGCCGGATTCTTGCTCGTCTGGGGCGTGGCCAGCGCTCTGCTGTTCGTGATGACCGCCGCTTGGAGCCTGTCGACGCCGATACCTTCAGGGCCTGACGAGCCGGCGCAGTACGTCAGGGCGGCGGCGATCGATCACGGTCACCTGACCGGCCGCCCGACACCAGGTCCCGACGCCGAGATCGACAGGACCGTGACCCTGCCCGCCACGTACGCCAATCTCAGTGGTCCCAACGACTGCTACTACGGCAACGCCGCCGTCCCCGGTGGGTGCTCGTATCTGCTCCGCACCTCATCGAAGGAGGTGCCAGCCGGCACGTACGTCTCGAACTACCCGCCCCTCTACTACGTCCTGACCGGCGTGCCCAGCCTGGTGTCGAGCAGCCTGTGGGCGCTGAGAGCGATGCGGCTGGTCAGCGGGGTGATCGTCTCACTTCTGCTCGGATTGGCGCTGGCCGCGGCCGTCGTGTGGTCCCGAATGCGCTGGCTGGTCATCGGCATAGCCGTGGCCATCACCCCCTTGGTCATCTACCTCGGGTCGGTGATCAACCCGAGCGCCATGGAGATCAGTGCGGCGATCGCGTCGTGGACCACGTTGGTCGTTCTGGTCTACTCGCGCTCCGGAGATCCGCCGCCCGGGTTGGTGTGGGCGTGGGCGATCTCTTCCGCCGCCTTCATCCTGAGCCGGCCGCTGTCACCGGTCTTCTTGGTGTGCGTCGTCGCCGGCGTCGTGGTCCTCCAGCCCCGCCGCGCCCTGGAGCTGGCCCGGTGCCGGTCGATGAAGCGGGCGGTGATCCTCACCGCCGTTGTTCTCGTCGGCGAGTTGATCTTCGAAGTGATTGACAATGGCTTCGCCCAAGGCAAGCTCCCCTTCTCCCCGACGACGCCCGAGACACAGATTGTCACCCTGATCCTGGGGTTGCTCCCCAGGCTGGCCGGGATGACGATCGGCAGCTACGGGTCGCCGGACACCAGCGCTCCCGCCGTAGCCATTGTCATCTGGTTCTTCGCCACCGCCCTGCTGGTGGGCGCGGTCGTGGTTGTCGCCCGCCGCCGGGAGGCGGCGCTGATCGTGGTGGTCGTGGTGGGAACGTTGGTGATCCTGCCGTTCGTGGCGGACCTGTCGCACGCTCGGATCCATGGGCTGCTCTGGCAGGGGCGCCACGGTCTTCCATTGGCCGTGGGGATACCAATCCTCGCCGCTGCCCTGCTGAGTGAGCACCGAGTCCGCCTGGGCCGGGCGCCCCCGGTCATCCTCGGCGGTCTGGCCGTCGGTCAGCTGGTGTCGTGGTACTGGGTCCTCCGTCGCTACACCGTAGGTCTGGGACCGGCCGTCAGTCCCCTGGCCCACGTGCCCAGCGCCTGGCACCCGCCGCTCTCCTATGCGGTCCTGCTGCCCCTGATCGTTGTTCCTACCGTCGTCCTGGCCGTGATGGCATGGGTTGTCACCCGGAGGCCGGCGGCCGCCCTGTCCGAGGCGTCGTTGGCCCCGTGACAGGCGGGCACGCCACCCAGCGTCCTCGTCGCCGTCATGGCCGCCACCACTTCATCGTGGTCTGGGGTGTGACCTCGGTCCTGCTCGTCGCCATGATGGCCGCGTGGAGCCTGTCTACGCCGGTGCCCTCCGGTCCTGACGAACCGGCGCAGTATGTGGCGGCGGCAGGGATGGCCCACGGGTCCCTCTACGGTCGCCCGGCCGCCGGGGTCACGAGGGCATTCACCCTGCCCGGGACGTTCACCAACCTCTACAGCAGTCCGGCCGGTTGCTACTACGGGAAACCCGCCGTACCCGCCGGCTGCACGTACCTGCGCGGCAGCTTTCCCCAGGAGGAGACCGTCGGGACGTACGTGCCGAACTACTCGCCGTTGTACTACGGCTTGACGGGACTGCCCAGCTTGGTGTCGAGCCAGTTCTGGGCGCTGAGGGCCATGCGCCTCGTCAGCGTCGTGATCGTCGCCTTGCTGCTGGGACTGGCTCTTGCCGCTGCCGTCGTCTGGTCGCGGATGCCTTGGTTGGTGGTGGGCGTCGCGGTGGCGATCACTCCGCTGGCCCTCTACCTCGGAGCGGTCATCAACCCCAGTGGCATGGAGATCGCCGGGGCGATCGCGGCGTGGACCACGCTGGTCGCCCTGGTGTTCACGCGGTCGGGGGACCCACCGGCCGGCCTGGTCTGGGCCTGGGGGGTTGGATCGTCGGCTTTCATCCTGAGCCGCCCGCTGTCACCGCTCTTCTTCCTGTGTGTCGTGGCCGGCGTCGTCGCGTTCCGTCCTCGCCGGGCTTTGGTCCTGGCCCGGTTCCGGTCGGTCAGACGGGCGGCGTCGGTCACCGCCGCCCTCGTGGTCGGCCAGTTGCTCTACGAACTGGCCAACAAGGGCTTTGCCGAGGAGAAGTTCCTCCTCCCTCCGGGTACGTCGATCAGAACGATCGTCACCCTGATTCTCGGGCTGATCCCCAAGCTGGCTCGCGGGACCATTGGCGGCTACGGCTCACCGGACACGGCGGCGCCGCCGGTGGTCGTGATCGTCTGGTTCTTCGCCGCCGCCTTGCTGGTAGGCGCAGTCGTGGTTGCCGCTCGTCGCCGGGAGGTGGTGCTGCTCGGGCTGATCGTGGTGGCGACCCTGGTGATCGTGCCGTCCGCCGCCGACCTCTACTCGGCGCGGTCCATCGGTCTCGACTGGCAGGGCCGCTACGGGCTCCCGTTGGCTGTCGGGATCCCGATCCTGGCTGCAGCCGTCCTGGGCGAGCGGCGAGTCCGCCTGGGCGGGGTCCCGGCGGTCCTCTTCAGCAGTCTGGCCGTTGGTCAGCTGGTGTCGTGGTACTGGGTCCTCCGTCGCTACACCGTGGGTCTCGG
>JALYVP010000047.1 GCA_030853185.1 Actinomycetota bacterium
GAGCGGTCAACGATCCTGGGCAAACCGCCGAACGTTGCCGCCGGCGGGGCGTTCGCAGCCGCAGCGGTGATGATCATCGCCGGCGTCGTCGTGTTGACCTATGTGCGCCAAGCGGCCAAGGCCATGGAACCCGCCGGCAGCGCCCCCGGCGCAACGATCCGAGCCGCCACCGGATCCTCGCTGCCTTCCCCCGTCACGCCGTAGCGGCTGCCGCCTGCCGGCTGGGTGGCCCGACCGGCGCCCGGTTGGCGTCACCGGCATCGCGGCTGCGTCTGGGCCGTCGGGGCGACTCCAGCTGTCGGCCAGAGCTTCGCCGAACCATTGGAACGGCAAATCCTGGAAGTCGAGGCGCTGCCCGACGACCGATCCCGGTCGAGGACTAGTTATAGCTAGGCATCGGGTCGGGTCGCAGGGACGTCGACCCACTTGTCAGCGGGATGCTCTCGACGCCCAGCCTGCAAACGGGTCAGCGCGGTAGCGACGGCGGCCAGCGGAAGGGCTGCGAACACCAACACGCAGGGCTGGCGCGAGAGCAAGGGCAGGTTGAGGGTCAGGCCCGTCGAGGCGTGTTCGCTGGTCACGACGGTAGCGGCGGCGATGAGGCCAAGAGTGAGCACGGCGAGAAGGGTCCAAGCACGCGGGACTTGTGACGCGATCGGCTGGCCGAGGAGGTGGTCAACGCGGCCGGGGGCGATGCCGACACCTGGAGCCGTCTCGTCTCCGAATGCCAACAATGCTGACGCCAGCGGTGCGCGGTCGCCGCCACTAGCGAGCACCGCAGCGGCGTCGGCCCGCATCTCGGCGAGCTCTGCGTAACGTTCAACGAGCCTGTGCAGCACCGGCAGAAAGAACAGGGCGTGACTCAGCACCCGTGCCGAAGCCAGGCGCATCGGGTCGCCCCGCTCACGATGCTCATTCTCGTGGGCCAGAACCGCTTGCATCTCGGCGGGATCCAGGGCATCGACGGTCGCGGTGGAGACGTAGACGCATGGCCTGAAGTAGCCGGCGCAGAACGCCTGTGGTCGAACGTCGTCGAAGACGGCCACTCCACCCTGGTCCCCAAGAACGCCCAGCACCGAAATCTGGCCAAAGAACTGTCGCTGGCTGCGAACCAGGTGGACGGCAGCCGCGCATCCTCGAACGATCGCCACCACCCCGAAGCAGGCCAGTAGCAGGATCACCGCCCCAGGGGCGTTGACTCGGGGGTAGGTCAGGTGGAGGCCGACGATGCTCAGATGGTTGCCGGCCGTCGTTCGCACCTGCACAGATCGGTAAGCGGCGACCAGCGCTTCTGCGGTAGCGAGCATCCCGAGCGACCCGACCGCGACGGTCAGGGCGTACAGCCAGCGGGCCCGGGCGCCGGCGAGGGAGCGGCGCTCAGCGCTTGCCGGCAACACGCTGAAGCGCCCGGAGGCGCTCCGGGTCGAGCTGTGCCATTTGGCGGGCGAAGTTGGTCAACGCCAAGTCGCCGAACTGTTCGACCAGGGCGTCGACCTCGCAACGGGCGCGAGCCTCGACGAACTCCTGGCGTGACAGCACAGGGGCATAGAAGTCCGTCTTGCCTTCCCGGCGGCGATCCAGCAGTCCCTTGCTGTGCAGGCGGGCCATGACCGTCATGTACGTGGTGTAGGCGCGTGGCTTGGCGTGACGGTTCAGCGCTTCCATGACGGCTCGAACTGGGGCCTCGCCGTTGGCCCACAACTCCTCCATGACTTCGGACTCGAGCTCATAGAGCGACGGTATGCCCGGCTTGGTCTTGGCCACCATGGGGCGCACAATATCAGTCCTACGATCCATCGTAGGAGATTGTCTTGTCCGTGGTAAGTCCCGTTCGGGCATGAACGGGCGGTTGCATCGTCCGCCTCCGGGCGTGTTCGCTACCCTTGGGCAGGTGTTTGTCTCTGACCTTCGCCACTTCTTGGACATGCCTGACGACGTCCCCGGGCCGGCCCGGCGCATGGGCGAGCATCTGGTGTTCGTCGTGCGGGCGGCCACGGCGGGCCCGGCCGGCGACTCGTGGACGACGTCGCTGCCGTGCCGGCGCCGCCCCGGGCACCGCCCTTGCCCCGGGCGCATGATGGTGTTCCGGGCCGATCTGCCGGCGCCGATCGACTGGAAGTGCAGCTCGTGTGGCGACGAGGGAACCATCAGCGGGTGGGAGGGCTCCCCGTTCGACCTGCGCCGGCAACGATCGAGGCTCACCGGCCGGCCCGGCGACAGAGTCGGCGTGATCGTCTCCGATGAGGTGGCCGCCACGCTGCGCGACCTGGTGCTGATGGACACCGACAGCGAACGGTTGGTGTTCTCCGCCCGACCCGCTGACGGAGGGGTCGTGCTGGCGGCTGACGAGGACGACCTTGACGAGCTGGTCGGTTTCGTGGCTGCCGAAGCCAACCATGAGGCCAACCGGCGCCGCCAGAAGCGCCTCGACGATGCCTTCGCCGTGCTCAGCGACGCCATCGGTTCCAGGTAGGCCAGAACTCCGGCGTCTCGCCGGCCTCTTCGGCCTCGACGTGCCGGTCAAGCGCCCGTGCACGGGAGCTGCTCGGGTGGCAGCCGACGCACCGGGGCCTCGTCGAGGACCTGGACGAGGGCCACTACTTCGGGACAGGATTGACCGTATGAGTGAACAGACGATCGCGCTGGTGACCGGCGCGAACAAGGGCATCGGGTACGAGATCGCGGCCGGCCTGGGCACCCTCGGCTGGAGGGTCGGTGTAGGAGCCCGGGATGGACAGCGTCGCGACGCCGCCGTGGCGAAGCTGCGTAAGGCCGGATCCGACGCGTTCGGTGTACCGCTCGACGTGATCGACGACGCGAGCGTGGCCGCCGCCGCCAGCCTGATTGAGGAGCGCGCCGGACGGCTCGACGTGCTCGTCAAAAACGCCGGGATAACCGGCGGCACCCCACAGATGCCTACCACGGTCGACCCCGCGATGGTGCGGACTGCTGTGGAGAGCAACGTGATCGGCGTCATCCGCGTTACCAACGCGATGCTGCCTTTGCTGCGGCACTCGGCGTCGCCGCGGATCGTGAACATGTCCAGCAGGGTCGGCTCACTCACCCTGCAGACCACTCCCGGCGCCGAAACGGGCCCGATTGCCGCCGCTTACGCGCCGTCGAAGACGTTCCTCAACGCCGTCACCGTGCAGTACGCCAAGGAACTGCACGACACGAACATCCTGATCAACGCAGCCTGCCCCGGCTTTACCGCGACCGACCTCAACGGCTTCCGCGGCGTCCGCACCCCGGGACAGGGCGCGACGATCGCGATCCGACTCGCGACCCTGCCCGACGACGGCCCGACCGTCGGCCAGTGCCGCTTCCCGGGCTGTGAGCGCCGGTTCGTGGACGTCCATCACCTGCAGTGGTGGGACCAAGGTGGGCTGAGCTTCGCCCGGCCCGACGGGACCCCCATCGGGACCACCCGACCCACCCACCGAGCCCCCATCCGGATCCCGCCATCGACCCTTCGGGGCAGATCCAGAACGACTCCGACACGATCCCCGACAACGCGACGCAGGCCCGACGATACCTCGCGGTTCAGGCGTGGTTAGGCGAGGTGAATGTCGCGTCGGGTGAAGGCGATGGTGCCCGCAATGACGAACGTGGCGATGAACGCCACGGTCAAGAGCAGTCCCCCGGCTGGTAGGCCGGTCCGCAACGGGTCCTGGCCGACGGTCCAGTGCCAGGGGGAGTAGATGGCGACGCCGCGTAACGGGTGGACGAGGGGGAGCAGATTGTTGATGGCGTAGCCGGTCACGGCGATGCCAGCGGCCACGCCGAGAGCGAGCGCTCGGCGGGCGCCGAGCCCGGCGGCCAGGTAGACGATGCCGGCGTGCAAGGCTGCCAGGCCAGCAACGGTCACGACTGCGGCGGCTAGCCGTCCTTCCGACAGGTGCATGTTCACCGCTGCGCCCGCCCCGCTGAGCCCGGCGTAGAGCACGACGCCTGTGCCGGTCAGGCCGACCAGAACGGCAAGAGCCCGTGCCAGCAGAATCGGGCCACGGCCGACGGGGAGGACCAGGAGGGTCTCGAAGTAGCCGGCGTCCTCGTAGCCGGCGGTGAGGGCGGCGGTGCCGGTGATCGTTGCGGCGATCAGCAGCAGCGGCAGGATCAGGCCGAACAGCTCGGTTCCGAGGTAGCCGGCGGGGGTGGAGAGGTCACCCATGCCGAACGCCTGGGCCAGATCCGTGGGCAGCGTGTCTTGGATGGACCTGGCGGCGTGATGCACGCTTGGGAAGGCGAGAGTGATCAGCGCCGCGTAGAAGGTCGTGGCGACCATCCATACGGTCAGGGTGCGGCGTTGCCGGCGGAGGGCGAAGGCGACTTCGATCACGACTGCTCTCCCTGGCGGTACAGGGCGGAGAAGGCGTCCTCGAGGTCCGGTTCGGGGGCGATCAGGGTGCGCACCGGGTGGGCGCCCAGCACACTGAGCACCGCGGGGAGGCCCTCGGTGACGATCCACTGGGCGCGATCGCCCTCGGCGACGAGGTCGGCTACTCCGTGGCAGGCGGCGAGCTCATCAACGGGGACCGGCCCGTCGAAGTACGCCTCGAAGCGTTGCCGGGCGGCATGGCGCAGGTTCTCGATCGACTCGTCTGCGACCAGCCTGCCTTGGCGTAGCACTGCGGCCCGATCTGCGACTCGCTGCACTTCGCCCAGATCGTGCGAGGACAGGAAGACGGTGGTGCCCGCCGCGTTGACCTCTCGCACCATCTGCAGGAATTCTGCTTGGACGAGGGGGTCGAGGCCGTTGGTGGGCTCGTCGAGGATGAGCAGCTCCGGCCGGGACATGAACGCCCCGACCAGGCCGACCTTGCGTCGGTTTCCTGTCGACAATTCACGGACAGCCCGGGTTGGGTCCAGGCCCAGACGATCGGTCAGCGCCGCCCGGTAGTCGGGGTCGATCTCACCGCGCAGGCGAGCCCAGTGGTCCAACAGTTGCCGACCCGTTGACCTGTCGTCGAGGCGCAGCTCACCGGGGAGGTAGCCGACCCTGCGGCGCCGCTCACCCTCAGCAGGGTCACCGCCCCAAAGCTCGACCTGGCCGGCACTGGGACGTGTCAGTCCTAGCAGCAGCCGGATCGTGGTGGACTTGCCGGCGCCGTTCGGGCCCAAGAAGGCGTACACGTCGCCCGCTGCGACCTCGAAGTCGACCCGGTCGACGGCGGTCAGCGTCCCGAAGCGTTTGGTCACACATCGACAAGCCAGCACGGCGGAGCTCATCGTTGCTTGCGCCTTAGATCCCACCGTTCCCACAGCCCCTGAAGGTCCTGTTCCATCTCGGTGTAGAGGTCATGAACTTCGACGAGGCGCTGAGCGCGGCGCTCGTTGGCGCCGAGCAGCTCGACGCCTTCGGCCAGCAGGTCCCGGAAGTCGGTAAGCGTGGACAGCGCTCGACGGGTTCGTTCGTACCAAAGCTCGACGTCAAGGCTGTAGTAGACGGTGCGCTCCCCGGGCCTTGTGACCCGATCAACCAATCCCAGTTGACGAAGCAGCCGCAAGTTGGTCGACAACGACGCCTTACTGGCGCGGATCCCCTCGCCGATCGTCGCCGTGCTCTGCTCCGCCGGATCACACACCAACAGCCAACCCAATATCCGCCCGGCGATCAGGGGAAGGCCCTGGTCCGAGAAGTAGCGAGCGATCTCCTCGACATAGTCCGACAGCTCACCAGTGCTCGCCACCAGTCTCCTCCGTCCAGTCCGTTCAGTTGCTACCGAACTCACCATAACCTTGGCCGTGACCTCGATGCCGATTCGGGTCTGCGTCTGAGCGTCTAAGGCTGGATGCACCGAGCCGGGCGGTCTGAGCCGGTCGGCGTATCCGGGAGCGCCGACCGCTACGCGGTGCATGTGGTGGCCACCGCCGAGGGGACCGAGCTCGCTGACGGCACCGTCTCGACGATGCCATCGCGGGCCGGGTCGGCTGTGACGCGTCGACGGTCACCCACCCCCCGGGCCCTGGTCCCGATACCCGCCCCACCACTGACCGGCCCTGGCGGACACACGCCGTGGTTGACTTTAACCGTGGCCAGCAACCTCGATCGCTTCGTCGATCTCGTGCTGCGCAACCCGGTCAACCGCATCGTGCTCGAGCGCGCTGATCAGCTGCAGGTTCCCGACTGGTGGCTGACGGCGGGTGCGGTCTTTCAGACGGTGTGGAACGTCCTCGACGGGCGCGACCCCACCGCCGGGATCGGCGACTACGACCTGTTCTATTTCGACGACACCGACCTGTCCTGGGAGGCAGAGGACGCTGTCATCCGCCGGGCCGCTGAACTCTTCGGGGACCTCAATGAGATCATCGAGGTTCGCAACGAAGCCCGGGTCCACCTCTGGTACCAGCAGCACTTCGGCGTGTCTGCGCGCCGATTCGAGAGCACCCGCGACGCCATCGACCACTTCGCCTCGACCACCTGTTGCTATGCACTCACCCGGAACCGTTCCGGGCGACTACAGGTCTACGCTCCCCACGGGTACGACGACCTGTTCGCCCAGCGTCTCCGTCCCAACCCCCGTTTGGCACCCCGCGAGGTCTACGAACGCAAGGCCGGCCGTTGGATCGAGGAGTGGCCTCGGCTCACCGTCGACCCCTGGCCTGTTGGGAGACCTGGATAGAATGAGCAGACCAGTAGCGATGTCGAAGTACCTCCGGAACTTTACCGTTCCGCAGGGATCTGATCCTCAGAGTCGATTCGCCCAGGCCTTCGGCGTGTCCCGGACTCCCCTGTCCGGCCCGTTCCGATGAGCCAAGGGAGGGCCGACGTGTCCCCACAACAGCATGGTTTCAATGTTCGGGCGTGGTGCTGGAGGCGGTCGGGACTGGGAGCGCTGTTGGCCCCCTGGGGGTCTCGGTGAGCGTCGTGGGGGTGATGGTGGCGGCCATAGCCGCCCTGTGGTGTGGCCTGATGGTGGTCGAAACTCGCCGGTAACCACGCTCGGGCGACGATCCGCCAGCCGGGGCCGCCGCCAGTTGGGCGTCTCGCCGGCGACATCACGTTGTCGCCCGCGGAGCAGGAGGACCACCAGGCAGCCGCTCGCCGACAACGCAAGCTTCTCTCGATCGTGCTGTGCTTCATCCTCCCCTGCGGCCCGTCACTCAGGTGTCGTCTTTGGGGGGACGTCGGTAGCGGGAGCCGTCCAGGCGATTGAGCACCGGCACATACGGGAGCTCCAGGAGCAGCAGCACGACTGCGGCCACGAACACCGCAAGGAGCAGGTGACCCGTCCCCGCCACGACCCCGATGGCCGTGCAGGCGAATATCGCCGACGCGGTCGTCACTCCCCGGACCGTGCCCTCGCCGGCTCGGAACACCAGACCAGCACCGATGAAGCCCACCCCCGTAAGGACGCCGGCGATGGCGTTGGGGGCCACGGTGACCACGGCGGCGGCCACGGCCGCCGCGGAGATGCCCACGACGGAGAAGGTACGATCACCGGCGGACGCACCGCGAACCTCCCGCTCGAAGCCCACCGCGAAGCTGAGCCCGACTCCCACCGCGACCCGGGCAATCAGGACGCCCTCGGAAGCGACCGGCATGACCGCGTACCCTACCTGGACCGGCGAAAACCGTGGTCGGAGAGGCGGCCATTCTGTGCCCGGAGGCCCAAGGGATCACGCCGACGCTGGTTCGTCCGCCGGGTCGAGGATGTGGTGGAGGGCGGCGACGTGACCATGGAAGGCGGTCTGGCCTTGCTTGGTGAGGCTGAGACGGGTCCGGGCTCTCTTTCCCACGAAGTCCTTCTTCATCTGCACGTAGCCGGCGGCTTCCAAGACGCTGACGTGTTTGGACAGGTTCGAATCCGACATCGCCAGCCGGTCGCGCACGAAGCGGAACTCCGCCCAGCGGGTACCGGCGAGCAGGGCCACGATGTGCAGGCGGGTGGGAACGTGGATGAGCTCGTCGAAGCGGGCCTCGCTCACCGGTGCTCATCACCCGGGACGGTCCATGTCCGGCTGCGGGCCCAGCGGCCCATGGCCAAGAACCCAAGTGCGAGAACCAGTCCGGAGACCGTGCCCGGCAGCGGAAACCCGGCGGCGAGAAGCCCGGCGAAACACCCGGCCCCGACGATGGCGAGCGCTGCGACCCATACGAGGATCGGTATGCCATTCCCACGCCACGAGGCAGACGGCGGCTGGAACCCGGCCTGGCGGTTCGCCATGAACACACAGACGCTGATGGTGACGATGTAGAGGAGCTCGACGGCGATGATGGCGGCGAGGTGGTGCGTGTCCTGGACGGCCACGAAGACGAAGACGGCGGCGGCCAGGCCCGGGGCATACCATCTCGGCAGCACGGGGAAGGTCCGGACTGCGTCCTGGCTGTCGTGGACCGCTCGGAGCTCCTCGGCGGCCTCCTCAGGGGTAGCCGGGAGATCATCAGGACCTGGGCCATGCGCGGCACGCTCCACCTGCTGGCCGGACCCGACGCGGCGGCCTACCTGGCGCTGATGGCGGCGGCGCGGTCGTGGGAGAAGCCCTCGTGGCAGCGCACCTTCGCCAGTGGTGCGCCACACCGGCGATGCGTCCATCGCTGCGGAGCTGGGCTCGGGGTGGGGGGCGGTGCTCAAGCCGCTGGCCTGGCAGGGATAACTGATCAACGGGCCCAGCGAGGGCAGCCGCGTCACCTTCACCAGTCCCGCCAGTTGGCTCGACGGATGGGCGGGCCTGCCTGAGCCTGACGACGCCGCCCGGCGGGTTATCCCTGCGTACCTGGCGGCGTTCGGCCCGGCGTCGATGGCCACCTTCGACCAGTGGTTGATACGGGGAGTGTCCCCTGGGGCACGACCACTCGATGCCGAGGCCCAGCGCATTGGCGCCTTCCTTGGAGTCCAACGGTCGCTGTCGATCATTACCGACTGAGCGTCAGGGGAGGAGGAGGGCGCCGCCCGCCCCGAGGGCGCCGAGGACGCCGACCGCGAACACCGCCACCCAGGCGCCGGCCGGCAACGGGGAGATGCGGGCCAGCTGATCGGGGTCGGAGACCAGGCCCGGCCGTCCCCGCCGGCGGCCGATCAGGTCCACCACCGACCGCAGGGCTCCGAACAGCAGGAACCACGTCACCAGGTAGGCGAACGCCGACTGGGCCCGGGCCGGCAGCCACCAGGTGACGGCGAACACGGCCAGGCCGGTGATCAGCACCGACCACAGGCCGAAGAAGTTGCGGATCTGGAGGAGGAGAAGGGCGAGAAGCACCAGGAGCCCCCACAGCAGGGCCACGGCATGGCCGTCGGCCAGGGTGGCGGCCGCGCCCAGGCCGATGAGCGCCGGGCCCAGATACCCGGCGGCGAGCATGGCCACCATGCCCGGGCCTTCCGGCCGCCCCCGTGACAGGGTGACGCCGGAGCTGTCGGCGTGCAGCCGGATCCCGGCCAGGCGCCGGCCGCCAGCCAGGGCGACGACACCGTGAGCGGCCTCGTGGGCAATGGTCACGGCATAGCGGGCGATGGACCAGGGCCGGCGCAGGACGACCAGGGCGGCGGCGGCGGCCACGGTGGCGACGACGACGGCCCGGTCCGGCGCCGGCTGGACGGCCCGCACCTGGGACCAGATGTCGACCGACCCGAGCATCTCGTAACCCTGCCAGAAGGCCCGGACCGCCAGCGGGCGCCCACTACCGTGGCCGGGGTGCCCGGCCGCATCGTTCTGGTCGCCACCCCGATCGGCAACCTCGGCGACCTGTCCCCGAGAGCGATCGAGACCCTGGCGGCGGCCGACGTCATCTGTTGCGAGGACACCCGCCACACCCGCAAGTTGCTCACCGCCGCGGGGATCAGCGGCGTGGCCCTGGTGGCCGTCCACGCCCACAACGAGGCAGCCATGGCCGCCCGCATCGTCGGCCGGGCCCAGGCCGGAGAGACGGTGGCGGTGGTCAGCGATGCCGGCATGCCCGGGGTGTCTGACCCCGGCCACCGGGTGGTTACCGTCGCCGCGGGCGCCGGCGTCGCCGTGGAGATCGTTCCCGGCCCCTCGGCCGCCCTGGCCGCCCTGGTCCTCTCCGGGCTGCCCACCGAACGGTTCTGCTTCGAGGGGTTCCTGCCCCGCCAGGGCGGTCCTCGCCGGAGGCGCCTGGCCGAGATAGCCGCCGAGCCCCGCACCATCATCGTCTACGAGTCGCCCCATCATCTCGTGCGCACCCTGGAGGACCTGGCCGGCGTCGTCGATAGGGAACGGCCGGTGGCGCTGGCCCGGGAGCTGACCAAGCTCCACGAGGAGGTGTGGCGGGGCACGCTGGCCGACGCCCTCATCCGGGTTCGCGACGGCGAGCAGCGCGGCGAGTGGGTGGTGGTCATTGGCGGGGCCAGCGAAGCGGCGGTGGGCGACGACGAGATCAGCGCCGCTCTCGGCGTTCACCTGGCCGCCGGGGCGGAACCGAAGACCGCCGTCGCCGCCGTCACCGCTGCCCTCGCCGTGCCCCGGCGGCGGGTCTACACCCTCGCCCTGCAGCTGCGCCGGAACCTCGACGCCGGCGAGTAGCCGGAAGGGGAGGTCATTCCCCAAAATCCTTCTGCACCTCATGCCGTTCTGGCCCTGGACTGAGAGCTCGAAACGGAGAAGGCGAGCACGTCGATCCCCGTTAGGCTCGGCCGCGTGGGCCGCTTCTACATCACGACACCGATCTATTACGTCAACGACGTCCCCCACATCGGACACGCCTATACGACGGTGACCGCCGACGCCGTGGCCCGCTGGCACCGACTGGCCGGCGACGACGTCTTCTTCCTCACCGGGACCGATGAGCACGGCCTCAAGGTGGTTCGCAGCGCCGAGGCCAACGGCCTGACCCCCGTGGAGCAGGCCGACCGGACCAGTGCCCGTTTCATCGAGGCGTGGCGCTCCCTCGACATCTCCAACGACGACTTCATCCGCACCACCGAGCCCCGCCACCACCAGGCGGTCAAGGCGTTGATGGCCGCCGCCTACGACAACGGGTGGATCGAGCTGGCCACCTACGCCGGCTGGTACTGCGTGAGCTGCGAGGCCTACTACGCGCCCGACGATCTCCTCGAGGGCCAGCTGTGTCCCATCCACCACCGCCTGGTCGAGTGGCTGGAGGAGGAGAACTACTTCTTCAAGCTCTCCGCGTTCACCGACCGCCTCCTCGAATGGTACGAGACCAACCCCGGCGCGGTCACCCCTGAGACCAAGCGCAACGAGGCCATCGGCCTGATCAAGGGTGGCCTGCGCGACATCTCGGTGTCGCGAACGTCCATCACCTGGGGGGTGCCCGTCCCCTGGAACACCGAGCACGTCTTCTACGTCTGGTACGACGCCCTCATCAACTACGCCACCGCCGTGGGCTACGGCGTCGACGCGGAACGGTTCGACGAGTGGTGGCCCGAGGTGCACCACCTGATCGGCAAGGACATCCTGCGCTTCCACTGCGTGTACTGGCCGGCGCTGCTGATGGCGGCCGGGCTGGCGCCCCCCAAGCGCCTGGCCGTCCACGGGTTCTTGCTGGTGGGCGGGGAGAAGATGTCCAAGACGGCGCTCAATCAGATCGCTCCCGCCGACCTCACTCCCACCTTCGGAGTCGACGGGTTCCGGTACCACTTCCTCCGAGATCAGCCCTTCGGCCCCGACGGTGATTTCTCCTACGAGGGCATGGTGGGCCGTTACAACGCCGATCTGGCCAACAACTTGGGCAACCTCCTGGCCCGGGTGTCAACCGTCGTCGCCCGCAAGTGCGATGGGATCGGGCCGGTCCCCGACCCCGGCAGCGCCCTGGCGGCACTCGCCGGCGACGTGTACGCGGAGGTCGCCGACGCCTGGGAGCGCATCGCCCCCAACGAGGCCCTCGACGCCACCTGGCGGCTGATCCGGGAGGCCAACTCGGCGCTCGAACGAGTCCAGCCGTGGAAGCTCGACCCCGGACCCGAGGTCGATGCCGTGCTGGGTGACGCCCTCGAGGTGCTGCGCCTGGTGGCGGTCCTGGCCGGCCCCGCCATCCCCGGTGCCGCCGCCGAGATCTGGAGGCGGATCGGCCTCGACGGGTCGCCAGTCGACCAGCACGTACCGGCAGCGGCAACGTGGGGCGGGTACCCGGGGGGTCTGGCCGTGGAGAAGGGCACGCCGTTGTTCCCCCGCTTGTCGATCTGAGAGGCGCCGGCACCGATGTGGGCTGACAGTCACTGCCACGTGCCCTACGAGGGTGTCGGCCTCGACGTCATCGACGACGCCCGGGCGGCGGGGGTGACCCGGCTGGTCACCGTCGGCACCGACGCCGCCCAGTCCGCCCGCGCCGCCCAGGTGGCCCGGGACCACGACGGTGTGTGGGCCACGGTCGGCCTGCACCCCCATGAGGCCGACGCCGGCCTCGACGCCGTCGTCGAGGTCCTCGACGCCACCGGACCGGAGGTGGTGGCGGTGGGGGAGTGCGGTCTCGACTACTTCTACGACCACGCCGACCGGTCGGCCCAGCGCCACATGTTCGCCGCCCAGATCGCCCTGGCCATCGAACGGGACCTGGCCCTGGTGATCCATACCCGCGACGCCTGGACCGACACCTTCGACATCCTCGCCGGTACCGGCGTCCCGCCGCGCACGGTCTTCCACTGCTTCACCGGGGGACCGGACGAGGCCCGCCGATGCCTGGACCTGGGGGCGTGGCTGTCGTTCAGTGGGATCGTGTCGTTCAAGACGGCCGACGACGTGCGGGCCGCTGCCGCCCTGTGTCCCCTCGACCGGGTGCTGGTGGAGACCGATTCGCCGTATCTGGCCCCGGTGCCCCATCGGGGTCAACCCAACCGGCCGGCGCTGGTCACCATCGTCGGCGCCGCCGTGGCCACGGCCATGGGCCGACCGGTAGCCGACATCGAGGCGGCCACGTGGGCCAACACCGCCGCCGCCTTCCGCCTCGATCCGTGACCCTGGTGAGTCCGTGACGCTGGTGAGTCCGTGACGCTGGTGAGTCCGTGACGCTGGTGAGTCCGTGACGTTGTCACCCCGGCAGGTTTCCGACCTGCTCGACAACCACGGCCTGGAGCCCAGCCGGGCCCTCGGGCAGAACTTCGTGGTCGACCCCAACACGGTGCGCCGCATCGCCCGCCTGGCCGGGGTCGGCCCCGGCGACCGGGTGGTGGAGATCGGGCCCGGGCTCGGTTCGTTGACCCTGGCTCTGGCCGAGACGGGAGCGTCGGTGACGGCGCTCGAGATCGACCGCCGGCTGGTCCCGGTGCTGGACGGGGTGGTGGCGGGCATGGGGGTGCGGGTCGTCGAGGGGGACGCCATGGCCATGGACTGGGACGGCCTGGTCGGCACTGAGCCGGGCTGGGTCATGGTCGCCAACCTCCCCTACAACGTGGCCACCCCGCTGGTGGCCGACCTGCTCGACGGCGTTCCCCAGATCTCCCGCATGCTGGTCATGGTGCAGCGCGAGGTCGGTGAACGGCTGGCCGCGGGGGTGGGCGACGACGCCTACGGGGCCATATCCGTGAAGGTCGGCTACTGGGGTCGGGCCACCGTCGTGGGCCGGGTGCCGGCCGCCGTGTTCGTTCCCCGGCCCCGGGTCTCGTCGGTGCTGGTGGCCATCACCCGACGAGTCCAGCCCGCCGTCGACCCCGACCTGATCGGCCCGGCCGAGTTGTTCGCCGTGGTCCGGGCCGGGTTCGGCCACCGGCGCAAGATGTTGCGCCGGTCCCTGGCCGGCCTGGTGGACGCCGATGCCTTCGCCTCCGCCGGCGTCGATCCGACCATGCGGGCCGAAGACCTCGACGTGGAGGCCTGGGGTCGCCTGGCCATCGCCGCCGGCCCGACCGGCGGTCAGGGTCCAGTCGCCGCTCACGGCCCGGCGCCGGCGCCGCGGCGGTGACGGCCCCCACGGTGGTGGCGGCCCCGGCCAAGCTGACCCTCGACCTGCGCATCACGGGGGTGCGGGCGGACGGCTATCACCTCCTCGATTCGGAGATGATCACCGTCGACCTGGCCGACACCCTGACGTTCTGGCCCGGGGACGGTCTCGAGGTCGTCGCCGACGCCGGGGGGATGGTGGTGCCCGACGGGGACGACAACCTGGTCCGCCGGGCCCTGGCCCTGGTCGGCCGGACGGCCCGGGTGCGCCTGGAGAAGCGGATCCCCGCGGGCGGGGGCCTAGGTGGAGGCTCGGCCGATGCCGCCGCCGTGTTGCGCTGGGCTGGTGTTGATGACTCGGAGGTGGCGGCCCGGCTGGGCGCCGACGTGGCGTTCTGTGTGGCCGGTGGCCGGGCCCGGGTGACGGGGATCGGCGAAGAGATCGAACCGCTGGACTTCGCCGCCGTCGAGAGCCGGGTGTTCACCCTGGTCACCCCCCCGTTCGGAGTCTCGACGGTGGCCGCCTACCGGGCGTGGGACGCTCTCGGTCAGCGCCACGCCGATGATGGGGGGAATGACCTCGAGCACGCGGCCGTGGCCGTCGAACCAAGGCTGGCCCGCTGGCGCGATCAACTCAGCGACGCCACCGGCCGGCGGGCCCAGCTGGCGGGCAGCGGGTCGACGTGGTTCGTGGAAGGGGCCTTCCCCGGCCCCGGGCGGGTGGTCACCCGGGCCTGGCAGTCGTAGCCGGTCTGCGCGCCGGCAGCGGAGCTGCGAGGCCGCTTGCCCTGGGGGTAGTAAGGGGGTATAACCCTTATATAACCCCAACGGAGGACATCATGCCAAAGATCAACGTCTACCTGTCCGACGAGTTGGCCAGAGCCGTCCGGGAGGTTGACATTCCCGTGTCATCGGTCTGCCAGCATGCCTTGGCCGACGCCGTCGCCGCCGCCGACGGGCCCGTGATCGACGGCGAGGGCAGTCCGGGGGCACCCCTCGCCGGTGAGCTGTCCCGGTTCTCTCGTCGGGCCCGGGTGGCCATCGACCACGCCCGGTCCGCCCGTGCTCACCCGACATCGGTCGACCTTGCTCAAGGGCTCCTGACCGAGGGCAACAACCTGGCCTTGGGTGTCCTTCGCGCCCTCGAGGTCGAACCTGACGACCTCCTTGCCGAGCTGCGTAGCCGAAGCCGACAACATGGGGCACGACCGGGCCGGATGACCGAGGTGCTCGAGCGGTCCACCCGGCAAGCGCTGGAGCTCGGACACAACTACGTCGGATGTGAGCACCTGCTCCTCGGTCTGACGGCCGGCCCCGAGGGTGAACTGGCCGCAGAAACCTTGCGGGCCATGGGCGTTGACGCCGACCGGGGCCGACAGGCGGTTGCGATGATGCTGGCCGGATTCGCCTACGCCCGGGACAACAGCGTGCACGCCGGGCTGTCCACCTCGATCCGCTCGGCGCTCGATGAGATACGCGTCCGGCTGTCCCGTCTCGAGTCCCGCTGAACGGAAGGGCCACATCCCGCCCGCTTGACCTCGTCGTCCAACCCCCGTACTGTACGTAGAGCGCCAGCTCCAACACTGTGAGTGGTGTCCCTCCTCGCCTGGTTTAGGCGAGTTCTCCGGCCCAGGCCCTGTTGGAGGTTGACCTGATGCACCCTGGACTGCTGCTCCTACGAAGGACGGGCGCGGTCGTCGCCTGT
>JALYVP010000286.1 GCA_030853185.1 Actinomycetota bacterium
CTGGGCCAGCCGGTCGATCTCGGGACCGTCACGGTGCAAGGCGGGGGGAAGGTCCACGGGACCGTCGAGGTCGCTCAGGTACCCGCCGAGGGCGGCTTCGGGGAGCACCACGAGCGAGGCCTGCTGTGCCCGGGCGGCATCGAGCAGATCCCCGATGGTGGTGAAACAGGCCTCGAGATCGCGGTCAAAGCGGTGGGCGACGGCCGCGATCTTGATCGTCGTCATGCGCATGCCTCCTGAGGGATGATGGGGGTGGTGGGGAATGTCCTCCCGAGGGTGACGGGAACCTCGTCGGGGGCAGCCGAGCCCAGGGCGCTGCACGCCCCACAGGCCGCACAGCCGGCTCGCTGGTCGCCGGCATGCATGCCGGCCGTGGCCAGCAGGGCGGCGACGTCGGTGCTGACATCGGCCACCAGGGAGGCGTCGGGGGGACGCAGCCCGGCGGCGGCGGCGAGGGTACCGGCGCCGGGGCGGACGGGGACCACGAAGGGGTACACGCCGCGCTCGATCAGTCGGGATGCTCCTTCGACCAGCTCGCGGGGGTCCTCGCCGAGGCCGGCCAGCAGATAGGTGGACACCCGGTTGGAGCCGAAGATCACCACCGCCTCGTCCCACGCCGCCCAGTAGGCGGACAGCGGGACCCGGGCCTTCCCCGGCAACCATCGGCGCCGGCAGTCGTCGTCGAGGGATTCGACGTGGATGCCGATGGCGTCGGCCCCGGCGCGCCGCAGGGCGGCGAGGGCGCCGGGGTCGTCGGGCGGCTCGCATTGCACCTGGATCGGCAGTCCCGGTGTGACCGCCTTGACCGCTTCGACGCAGCGGGCCAGGTACCGGGCGCCGCGATCGGGGGTGGCGGCCGTCCCGGTGGTCATGACCATCTGGGCCACACCGTCGAGAGCGACGGCTGCGGCGGCGACCTCGGCCAGCTGGCCGGGCGTCTTGACCCGGGTGGTCGCCCCGGCGGCGAGGGACTCCTCGATGCTGCAGTACTGGCAGCGCTCCTCGGGCCGGTAACGGACACAGGTCTGGACGACGGTGGTGGCCAGCACGTCAGCTCCGTGGAGCCGGGCCAGGCGGTGCATGGCCACCCCGTCGGAGGTCACCCGGTCGTAGAAGGCCGGGCGTTGCACCGCGGTGACGCCGACCCCCAGGTCCTCGCCGTCGAGGATCAGGCGGCCGTCGACCAGCCGGTAGGGACTGGCCGGATCGGTAGGGATGGCGGCCGGCACCCCGTCGACGAGCAGGTGCCCGTCGCCGGTCGGCCCGGCGCCGCCGTGGCGCCGGACCGGCGGGTCGGCGTTGACCCCCCGCACGGCAAGATCGGCTCTCGTCCGGGGGTCGACCATCAGAACATGTAGGTGGAGTTGATGATGGCTCCCTTGCGGGCGTAGTGGATCACGCAATCCTGGACGTCGAGGGGGTGGCCGGGGATGACGCCCTCGATGAGGTCCTCTTCCCGGGCCCCGTGGAGGGAGAGGCCGAAGCGGCAGCAGTAGACCTTGCCCCCCTCGGAGATGAACGCCTTCAGCTGGTTGTTGATGTTGTTCTCGCCGGGGAAGGCGTCGTCGCCCGTGGTCGGGAAGCCGCGGTTGGCGATGCAGTTGATCGCACCCGGGCCGTAGAAGTAGATGACCGACTCGAAGCCTTTGCGCAGGGCGCGGGTGGCCTGGAGGATGGCCACGAAGCTCACGGACGACTCGTGGGCGATGCCGTGCACGAGCGAGAGGTAGGACTCCCCGTTCTCGGCCTGGTAGTCGGGGAACAGTTTCGTCGATCCGTACAGGTTGGATCCCTGGGGCAATGACGGGTGGGGGATCTCGTCGAGGCTCTGCTTCTCGAGATCGGTGAGCTCCATGTTCATGCTGGTCAATCCTTTCGGTACAGGGAACGGAAGTTGTCGGTGAAGACCATGCGGCCCAGCTCACCGTCGCCGGCCGCCGCCATCATGCGGGCCAACTCGCCGGGCCGGTCGCTCCACGGTTCGTCGCTGGCGAAGAGGATCCGGTCGGCGCCCACGCCGCGGGCTTCGATCTCCGAGAACAGCCACCGGGGGGCGAAGCCGATGGCCCACGAGGCGTCGGTGTAGACCCGCTTGCCGGCCGTCACCCAGTCGAAGAAGCGGCCGCCGATCAGCTTGATGTGCCCACTCATGCCCCCGCCCAGGTGCACCAGGTGGATGGCGGTGGTGTCGCCATACCAGTCGACCAGGTGGCCGACCTGGTCGATGTCCGAGGCTGCCCCCGGTGACGTGTGGACGTGCACGACGAGGTCATTCTCCGCCGCCGTGGCAAAGATCCGATCCAGTTGGGGCCGACACGCCGGGTCCGTGGGCGACCCCCCGAGCAGGAAGCTCAGCTTGAGTGCCACCACCCCCGCCTCGGCGGCGAGGGCGAGGGCGGACTCTGTCCGCTCGGCGTCGTCGGGCCGGGCCGAGGTCCACAGCGCGGCCCGGATGCGGTCGTCCCTGGCCGCCGCCTCCAGGCACAGCTCGTTGAAACCGAAGGCCACATCCGGGTCAGGCACGCCGTAGTTGGGCAGCACCACGGCCCGCTCCGTACCCTCGTCGTCGAGGGCGGCGATGAGCTCATCGACGCTGCCCAGCTGGGCCGAGGAGGGCACCACGGGCGGCCCGCCGTAGAAGCGGTGACTGGGAAGGGCACCCAGATGTCGGTGAGCGTCCCAGACGGCCGGTGCGGGCATGGCCACCTTTCTGCCCAATCCATGTTTCGACCCTGTGTCAGCAAGGACAACGGGGCGTAACGATCCGGCTGGCGAACACGTCCTCGGCACCGACGTCACCGCGCACGGTTCCAGCTGCGGCTCGCGTGTGGGGAACTGGCGATACGGTGCCGATGCCCTCGCACCGCTTTGGCGTCAGAGCTGGTCACAATGAAACGGAGGTCCCCGCTTCACCGAGGACAGGAGCAAAGAGATGACCGAGGCCAACGAACGACTCGATCCGCCCGACGGCACCGCCACGCTGGCAGGGCGACCCGTCGCCCGCATCGGATTCGGAGCCATGCAGCTACCAGGACCGCGCGTGTCGGGGCCGCCTGGCGACCGGGACACGGCGCTGGCCGTGCTCCGCCGGGCCGTGGAGCTCGGCGTCAATCACATCGACACCGCCCAGTTCTACGGTCCTGACGTGGCCAACGAGCTGATCCACGCCGCGCTTCACCCCTACCCTGAGGACCTGGTGCTGGTCAGCAAGGTCGGCGCCGAGCGCGACGACCAGGGCGGCTGGATCGCCGCCCAGCGGCCCGAGCAGCTCCGGGCCGGGGTCGAGGCCAACCTCCGAAGCCTGGCGGTGGAGCGGGTGGATGTGGTCAACCTGCGCCTGTTGGACACCGGAGACGGCCACGAGCAGCCGGCCGATCTGCGCATCGACCTGGACAGCCAACTGGCCGAGATGGTGTCACTGCGCAACGAGGGAAAGATCGGCGGCATCGGTATGAGCAACGTCACCATCGACCAACTCCGCCAGGCTCTGCCCACCGGCATCGCCTGCGTGCAAAACCCCTACAGCCTCCTCGACCGCTCGGGCGAGCCGCTCCTCGACCTGTGCCGAGAGCACAACGTGGCCTGGGTACCGTACTTCCCCCTCGGCTCCGCGTTCCCCGGCGTAGCCAAGGTGACCGAGCACCCCGCCGTGGTTGCCGCGGCAACGTCGACCGAGGCCACGCCTGCCCAGGTGGGGCTGGCGTGGCTCTTGGCCCACGACACCCACATCCTGCTGATCCCCGGAACGTCCAGCCTCACCCATCTCGCCGACAACATCGCCACCGCCACCGTGCATCTCACGGCCGAAACGATGGAAGTCCTGGACGGCCTGGCAGTTTCCCACAGCTGAGGAGGGCTAGCGGGATGATCTCTCCTCCCAGGACGTCCTGGTGTTCCGGGCCGGACGTCGGCAGCAACCGCAGGACGTCGTGTGAACATCACGTTTCCGCGGCCGTCGCTGGGTTCGGCGACCTCCGGCGGCTCCTACGGTGCATCGTGTGTCAAGGGCGCTCGAACTGTGCGGTTTCACCGTCGGCGTCACCGCCGATCGGCGCAGCGACGAGCAGACGCTGATGCTGACGCGCTTGGGTGTCGATGTCATTCGCGGACCGTCGATCAGGACCTTGCCGGTCGGCGACGACGTGCGGCTGAGGTCGCTCACCGAGGCGCTCATCGCCGATCCGCCTGATTACCTCGTGGCCAACACCGGTCTGGGAATGCGCAGCTGGTTGGGTCTGGCCGCCACGTGGGGACTCGACGAGGCACTGCGGGACGCCTTCGCGGAAACCCGGATCGCGGCGCGAGGTCCCAAGGCGGCGGCTGCGGTCGCGATCGCCGGTCTCGGTGTGTGGTGGCGGGCGGACAGCGAGCAGCTCGCGTCGGTCGGGGC
>JALYVP010000048.1 GCA_030853185.1 Actinomycetota bacterium
CCACGGCCTTCTCCGGCGTCGGGGTCATCCTGATCGTCGTGGCCGCCCTGGCTCTGACCTACTGGTGGGTGCGCAACATTCGCCACGGCCGGCGGGCCCGGGACCTGATCCCCGTGGACGTTGACGGCCACCGCGTCATGGAGGAGGGCGTGCCCGTTCCGGCCGAGCCCGTCGGGCCGCCCGAACCGCCTGTGCGGCCTGAACCGGTTGTGCGGCCTGATCCGGCTGGGCTGCCTCAACCGGCTGTGCGGCCTGAACCGGCCGGGCCGCGCCAAGCGTCGCCAGGACCCGAAGAGGGGCCCGTCCCGGCGCCCATGCCGCCCGAGGGTGCCGGGACGGTCATGGCAGACCCGCCCGACGGATCGCTGTCCTGGCTCGACGAGGACCCGGTGATCGCAGAGTTCTTCTCGTCGCCGGCCCCCGTCTACCCCTCGCCGGCGCCGGGCCGGCCCCGTAGGCGTTGACCTGTGACTAGCGTCGCCGGAGCGGCGCGTCACCATCGGGGAGGCGCCGTGGTCCGATCTCTGCTGCGTCTGACCTTCTCTGCGTCTGACCGTCTCTGCTTCGCCGTCGGTCTCCGCGCCCACCATCTCTACGCCCCAGTCCGGGCCGCTCTCAAGGGGGAACATGTCCGGGATCCGCTTGGTCACCGACAGTGCCTGTGACCTGACCGACGAACTGCTCGCTGAGCTGGGGGTCGGCATGGTGCCGCTGTCCATCCGCTTCGGATCCGAGGAGCTGATCGACCGGGTGGAGCTGTCCACCAAGGAGTTCTGGTCCCGGGTCGCCGACGCACCGACGCTGCCCGAGACAGCGGCGCCGTCGCCCGGCGCGTTCGTCCGGGCGTTCGAACGCATGGCCGACGAGGGCGCCGAGGGCGTCGTCTGCATCAACCTGTCGTCCAAGCTGTCCGCCACCATCGAGGCGGCCCGCCAGGCCGCCCGAGAGCTGGAGGGTCGGCTGCCGGTCCGGGTGGTCGACTCCGAGAGCGTGACCATGGGCGAAGGGCTGGTGGTTGTCGAAGCCGCCCAGCGGGCGGCCGCCGGCGCCGGGCTCGACGAGGTGGTGACCGCGGCCGTCGACGCCGTGAGCCGCATGAAGGTCTACGGCGCCATCGACACCCTGGAGAACCTCCGCAAGGGCGGCCGGATCGGCGGAGCCCAGGCCCTGCTGGGCTCGCTGTTGGCCATCAAGCCGGTCATCGAGGTGCGCGACGGAGTGGTGGAGCAGGAGTCCAAGCAGCGTACCCGGGCCCGCTCCCTCGAGTATCTGGCCGGGAAGGTCAAGGCCGCCGGACCCATCGCCCGACTGGCCGTCTCGGGAGCAGACGCCCCGGATCTGGACAAGTTCCTTGACCTCCTCGACGGGGTCCACCCGACCGAACGCCTCCTGCTCGGCGACATCGGCCCCGTGATCGGCACCCACGCCGGCCCCCGGGCCATCGGCGTGGCCTGGTTGCCCGCCTCCGGCTGAGCGTCTTCCCCTCCACCTGGGGGCGCGATCAGGTGGACCTGCACCGGTCCCGGGGGCCCCGCGAGGTACTCTCGGGTCCCGTGTCCGTCCCCGACGCCTATGCCGCAACGCACGGCGAGCGCCAGTTCGGTGGGCGCTACCGCCTGGTCCGCTACATCGCCAAGGGCGGCATGGCCGAGGTGTGGGAGGGCTACGACGCCGTCCTCAGCCGGCCAGTGGCGGTCAAGATCCTTCTCGACCACCTGGCCAGCGACAAGATGGTCCTGGAGCGGTTCCGGCGCGAGGCCATCACCGCCGCCCGGCTGGGTCACCCGGGGGTCATCGCCACCTACGACACCGGCGTGGACCACGGCACCGCCTGGATTGTCATGGAGCTGGTTCGGGGACGCACCCTCCGGCACCTGATGACCGAGAAGGGCCCGTTGGATCCGGTGCTGGCGGTGAGGCTCGCCGGTCAGATCACCGATGCGCTGGCCCACGCCCACAAGGCCGGGCTGGTGCACCGTGATGTCAAGCCGGGCAATGTCCTCCTCTGCGATGACGACAGCCTGGTGCCCAGGGCGAAGGTCACCGACTTCGGCATCGCCAAGGCGACCGAGAGCCTTGGGCTTGACCTGACCAAGACGGGGATCGTGCTGGGCACCCCGAAGTATCTGAGCCCCGAGCAGGTGGAGGGGATGGAACCCGACGCCCGGGCCGACCTCTACTCGCTCGGCGTGGTGCTGTTCGAGATGTTGACCGGTGAGCCCCCCTTCTCCGGGCCCACCGACATGGCCACCGCCCTGTCGCACCTGCGCGACACTCCCCCCCACGTCTCCGACCTCCGCCCAGGGGTCCCCGCCGAGCTCGACGAGATCGTCGATGGGCTACTGGTCAAGGACCGCGACCGACGGACGTCGTCGGCCGTCGCCCTCCGCCAGCAGTTGGCCGCCGCCGCCCGCCACCTGGGCGCCGCTCACGCCCGCCTGCCAAACGGGGCCAGCGCGGCCACGGCGCAGACGCCGGTCATCGCCGGCGGGGTGGGCCACGGCACCGACTGGGGCCCGCCGGCGACCGCTCTGCGCGGCTCGAACCCGGCTCGCTCCGAGCTCACCAGCGACCGCCGTGACACCTTCGGTGCCCCCCGCACCCACGTCTCGCCAACCGGCCCGGCGACCGGGACCCGCGCCGATCAGGCCACCCGGGTGGAGCCGGCCAGAAGGCCCGAGCCGACTCCTGCCGGGCCCGGCCGGTCCGCCCCGCCCCGCCGCAGCCGTCGGGGCCCGGGTCTGGTGGTCGCCACGCTGGTCGTCATCGGCGCCATCGTCATCGGTGTCCTCGTCGCCCACGCCCGGGGCGGGGGCTCTGCGTCGCCGTCGGGGACACCGTCGGCGGTCGGCCGACCGGTCGCCATCACCAATGCCACCGAGTTCCTCGTCGGTGGCAGCCCCGACGATCTCAAACAGCTGAGCAACCTCTACGACGGCGACCCCGCCACCCTGTGGTCGACGGCCATCTATCACAACTCCACCTTCGGCGACCTGTACCCGGGCCTCGGTGTCGCTCTGCAGTTGAGGAGCGGGTCGCAGCGCCTGGCGCAGCTGACCGTGACCTCCCCGTCGCACGGGTGGAGCGCTCAGGCCTACGTCGCCTCCCAGCTGCCACCAGCCGGCTCGGCGCTGAGCGCCTGGGGTCCGGCGGCCGGCTCGGTGACCAACGCCTCGGGCAACGCCACCATCTCCCTCAAGGGCCGCACCGGCAGCTACGTGATGCTGTGGCTGACCAACCTGGGACCCGTGCAGCCATCGCTGGGCGCTCAGGTCAAGATCGCCGAGATCACCGTCAGCTGAGCGTCGGGCCCCCCGACGGCCGGGATCCGCTCTCGACAAGGGGCGCCCCTGGGCGGCGGCTGCGGCGGGCCAGGACGGCAGCCCAGGCGAGGGGCCACGCCCCGGCCAGGGCGATGGCGATCCAGCCACTGGTCGGCACCGGGTCAAGGCCCCGGCCAGTCGAGATCCACAGGGCCCAGCCGATGCTCGCCCCGCCGAGGAGCCCACTGGCCGCCCACAACCGGTCCGAGTGACGCCGACCGGTCGCCACCACCACCGTGGCGATGATGGCCGGCACCACCACGGCCACCAGGTACGGGGTGAGCCCGGCGAACGGATACTCCCCCACGATCAGGGCCAGGACGACGGCCATCACCACCCCGAAGAGGAGAGCCAGGAGCGACCGCATCAGCGGCCGATGGTAGTGGTGCCGGGCCGTCGTAGGCCGCCGGGACCGCTCGTGCCGTTCCGGCGCCTCCTGAGTAGGGTATGCGGCCATGGCAAATGACCAGCCCGAAGGCGACTCAGGGTCGGACTGGACCGTCGAGGTCGTCCACCGCATCGACACGGTGGTCGGCACGATCAGGCAGAAGACCACGATGCCGATCACCAAGTTGGCCCGGGTTCTGGTGTTCGGGCTGGTGGCGGCGGTGGCCGGGATCCTGGCCTTGGCTCTGGTGTGCATCACCGTCGTGCGGATCTGCGTGGCCTACCTGCCGTTCGATCCTGTGTCCCGGCGGGTGTGGGTGACCTACGCCGGTCTTGGTGCAATATTCCTGGCCGCCGGGGCGTTTGCATGGCGGAAGCGCAGGCCCGCAAGACCATAGGGTCTGCCCGATCGGGGAGCTGCCAGCGTGAGTGACCAGTTGTCGAGCGGCGTGCACGATGTCGTGATCATCGGCTCGGGGCCCGCCGGCCTGACGGCAGCCATCTATACGGCGAGGGCCAGCCTGGCCCCGCTGGTCCTCGAGGGAGAGCCGTCGTCCACCACCGACCAGCCCGGGGGTCAGCTGATGCTGACCACCGAGGTCGAGAACTACCCCGGCTTCATCGACGGGATCATGGGGCCCGAGCTGATGGCCAACATGCGAGCCCAGGCGGAGCGCTTCGGCGCCCGGTTCGTGACCACCAGGGCCACCCGGGTCGACTTCTCCTCCCAGCCTCTCCGGGTCTGGGCCAACGACCCGTCGGACGGCACAGAGAAGGAGGTCCGGACCCGGACCGTCATCATCTCCACGGGGGCCCGATCGCTGATGCTCGGGCTGGAGTCGGAGCGCAGGTTGCTTGGCCACGGCGTCTCTACCTGTGCCACCTGTGACGGCTTCTTCTTCCGAGGCCACAAGATCGCCGTCATCGGAGGCGGCGACTCCGCCCTCGAGGAAGCCAACTTCCTCACCAAGTTCGGCGAGTCCGTGACCGTGGTCCACCGGCGCAAGGAGCTCCGGGCGTCGAAGATCATGCAGGAACGGGCCTTCAAGAACCCCAAGATCGACTTCGTGTGGGACAGTGCGGTCACCGACGTCCTCGGAGACACCAAGGTCGAGGGTGTCGCCATCCGCGATGTGAAGACCGGCCAGGAGTCGGTCCTCGACGCCACCGGTCTGTTCGTGGCCATCGGCCATGAGCCCAACACGACGGTCTTCAAGGGACACGTGGCCATGGAGGAGACCGGCTACCTCAAGACGGTACCAGGGACATCCCTGACCGACGTCGATGGGGTGTTCGCTTGCGGGGACGTCCAGGACCATGTGTACCGCCAGGCCGTCACCGCCGCCGGGTCGGGATGCATGGCCGCCCTCGATGCCGAGCGGTGGCTGGAGTCACACGGGATCGAAGAGGGTCCGCTGACCGAGGACTGGGACAACTGAGGCCGTCCGGCACCAGACGCTGACCGGCGGGCGGGTCGCCCGGCGCAGAACCCGGAATGCGGTGACCACCCTCGGGTGTTGTTGCAAGAGGCGCTGGGAGCAACCTGGCGCAACATGAGAAGGCGAGGACCGTGGCAAACGAGCTGACGCTGACAGACGCAACCTTCGATGAGGAGATCAAGTCCTCCTCGGAGCCTGTCCTGGTGGATTTCTGGGCTGAGTGGTGTGGCCCCTGCAAGATGGTCGCCCCGGTCCTCGACGAGATCGCCAGCGACAACGAGGGCAAGCTTCGGGTCGGGAAGATCAACATCGACGAGAACCTCGAACTTGCTCGTCGCTTCGACGTCATGAGCATCCCAACCCTCATCCTGTTCAAGGACGGCGAGCCTCAGCTTCGGATCATCGGGGCCAAGGGCAAGGGCCAGCTGCTCCAGGAGCTCCACCCCTACCTGTAGGAGCCGTGAAGCGCCGCTGGAGGCCAGGATCCCCCGGAGACCGGCGCCCTGAGCGAATCAGGGCGCCGATCGGGTGCTCTGGGGCCTGGCGGCGGGTAGGTCCCTTAAGGGCTGATTCACCATGGTTGAGGGAGACCATAACCCTTGAGGCATGGTCTCCATGAGGACTCTTTCATGGACGTTCGGCGATCGTGAAGGGTTCCAGGACAGGCAATCCACACCTTTAGGCACAGGCTGTGGACGAGGTGCAGGGGAACAAACCCTCCACGTCTTCTGAGGCTGATCTCCACCCGGAGTCAAGGGCAACGCGCCTGAGCTTACGCGCCGAAGGGTTGGTTGGCAGGGTGGGCTCGGTCCAGGTTCGGTTCGGTCATCGCCCGGTAGATTCGTTCGAGGTCCTCCAAGGTGGCGAAATCAATCGTGACACGACCTTTTCTGGAGCCGAGATCGACCTTGACTCGCGTGTCGAGATGGCTCGACAGCAGGTCCTCGAGTTCGAGCACGCCCGGTGGGCGCAGCTTGCCGGCGGCCTTCGGATGGGCTGGCTCCGGCCGATGACCGGTCTCGGTCCGGGCTCGCACCGACTCCTCAACGGCGCGCACCGACAGCTGTTCAGTCACGGCCCGACGGGCCAACGCTTCTTGGAAGTTGCGGTCCGGGGTACCCAGCAGCGCCCGGGCATGGCCGGCGGAGAGCTGACCTTCGGCCACCAACTTCTGGGTGGCGGGGGGCAGCTGGAACAGCCGGAGGGTGTTGGTGATGGTCGCCCGGCTGCGCCCCACCCGGGTGGCCAAGGCGTCGTGGGTCAGCCCGAACTCGTCGATCAGCGCATGGTAGGCCGCGGCCTCTTCCAGCGGGTTGAGGTCCTGGCGGTGCAGGTTCTCCACCAGGGCCTGCTCCATGCTGGCCATCTCCGACGCCGATCGGACGATGGCGGGGATCGTCGGCAGGCCCGCCCTCTTGGCTGCCCGCCACCGGCGCTCACCGGCGATCAGCTCGTAGGCGCTGGCCCCTTCGGCGGCCCGGACCAGGATGGGCTGGAGCACACCCAGCTCGCGGATCGATGCCGTCAGGGTGACGAGTGATTCTTCGTCGAAATGGTTGCGGGGCTGATGACTGTTCGGCCGGATGTCCGTGACTGGTATGTCGACGAACGTGGCCGTCCTGTCCCCCACCATCTCGCTGGGGATCAGCGCTCCCAGGCCTCTACCCAACCCGCTGCGACGCGCCACCACTCACCTCCTTGGCCAGTTCCCTGTAGGCGATCGAGCCTCGGGACGAGGAATCGAACACGATGATCGGCTGCCCGAACGACGGCGCCTCGGAGAGGCGGACCGTCCGGGGGACCACGTTGCGGCACACCCGGCTGCCGAAATGCTCCCGTACCTCGTTGACGACCTGTTCGGCCAGCCGGGTGCGAGCGTCGTACATGGTGAGGATGATGGTGCTCAGCTCCAAGGGACCGTTCAGGTTGGCCTGGACCATCCCCACGTTGCGGAGCAACTGGCTGAGCCCCTCGAGGGCGTAGTACTCGCACTGGATGGGGACGGCCACCTCGCCGGCCGCGGCCAGACCGTTGACGGTCAGCAGACCGAGGGACGGGGGACAGTCGATGAGGATGAAGTCGTAGTCCTCCCGGATGCTGTCGAGTGCTCGCCGAAGTCGCAGCTCTCGGCTGAACACCGGTACCAGCTCGATCTCGGCGCCGGCCAGATCGATGGTGGCGGGCATCACGAACAGGTTGCGCAGCGTGGTCGGTTCGATGACGTCCTCGGGGGGCACGTCGTGAAGGATGACGTCGTAGATGGAGGATTCCAGGCTCCGGGCGTTGATGCCCAGCCCCGTGGTGGCGTTGCCCTGCGGATCCAGGTCGACCACCAGCACCCGGTACTGCAGCTCCGCCAGGGACGCGCCCAGGTTCACGGCCGTGGTCGTCTTGCCCACGCCGCCTTTCTGGTTGGCGATGGCGATGATTCGGGGAAGGGCGTGACTGGTGCCGGGGTGGGGCGCTCGGGGGGAGCCCCGAGCGGCGGGAACGGCCTCAGCCGGAGGGTCGTTGCCCAGCTCTGGGGGGGACACGCCGACCAGCGCATCGGCGATGCGCCCTTCGGGCGATCGGGCATCGGTGACCACGTCGACCGTCCCGTTCTTGCCGGCGACCCCGAGACCGGCCCCGCCGCTGGGCGGTTCAGCATCCCTCGCTCCGGAGGCGGGCGTTGCGGGAGTGTGATCGGAGGAGGAACCGGGGGCCGTCGCCGGGGCCCTCGGCCGGCGACCAGTCACCTCGCCGGCCTCGGTCCTGCTCAGCGGCCCGGGTGGTTCGGGCAATCCGGTCTGCGCGGCCGTGCCGCCCGCCCCGGCCGTCTCCGTCGCCCCGGGCTCCGCGGCCTGGTCGGCAGTCTCCGGCACCTCGGAGGCCGGGCCCTCGGGGCGTTCCTCGGTGCGCAACTGTTGGAAGATGGAGGCAGCGCGAGCGCGCAGCTCCTCAGGGTCCGTCACCCTACCCACCTTGGTCGAGAGTTGACGTCAACGCAAGGACCCTGGCCTAGAACTTGAGGGTTTTCTCGCCATGCCTGGCCGGGCCGCTCGTCCCGGGCCTCCCGCCGTCGAGGCCAGGCCCCGAACCGCGGCCCTTGGTGCGACCGGGTCCAAGGCCGACCGGCGCTCGGCCCGGACGGGACCCACCGACGTCCTTCGGTGACCGTGCAGTCTCGTCCGGGCGCCCTCACGGGGTCCACGGGTCAGCGGCCGTCCGGCGGCAACCTCAACGGTGATGATGATGCGGCCACGGATGCCGTTGACCGCAAATCGCGCCCTGACGGTCCACCGAATCTGTTGAAAAGTATCCGTCGCGGGCCGTCTCCTTCGTACAGGCAGTTGCCGGGCAGACACCGAGGGTCGGCAAGGGGTGCGCCGGCGGCCGGAGGGCCGGCAACGTGCGACCGGGCTGAGATCCGCGTAGGCAGGCCGGGGTGGACCCCGCCGAACCCTTGTGCCGGACCGGTCCGTCGTTCCACGTGAAACATGGTCTTACCCGATGGTTTGGGCGGGCGGGGGGCCAAGCCGGGGGGCCGGGCCAAGCAGGTGAGTCCGGCGCCGGGCCCGAGCCGGGCCCGCCCGTCCCGATCAGCGGCCGGAGGTCGGAACCGAGGCCGGAGCTCAGAACCGCGGCCGGAGCTCAGAACAGGGGCTGTTTGGCCGGCACACCCACTCGCCGCGGATAGCGATCAGGGCACTCCGACTCCTGCCGGAACACTTGAAAGGCGACAGGGTCGACGACTGCCCGATGCCGGACCAGGCCGACGAGGGCCAGGCCTGCGGCTGGCCACCGGCGGTCGTCGCCGCCCGGAGGGTCGGTCACCACCAGGTGGCCACCCGGAGCCAGGAATGGGGCAGCGCACTCGGCGGTCACCGCCGGCGGCCCGAAACTCCGGGCGACGACCAGGGGACATCGATGGCGCAACGGGCCCCGACCAGCTCGTTCGGCCCGGGATGCGAGGACACTGACCCGGTTGGCCCAACCCAGCCGGACCACGGCATCGTGGAGGAACGCCGCTCGCAGGTCGCGACCGTCGAGGAGCAACCAGATGGTGTTCGGCCAGGCCGCGGCCATGACCAGGCCCGGGAGGCCTCCGCCGCTGCCCAGGTCGACGATGGTTCCCGCCGCCGGTGGCGGCACCGCGTTGCACAGCGCAAGGCTGCGATCGATCTGGGGGTCGAGGGGACCGGGGCCCAGGTGCCCGTAGCGACGCGATTCCGCCAGGACATCACTGAGGGCGCGGCGGACATCGACGCTGAGGCCTCCGGTCATCGGCTACCGGGGACGAGGACCTTCCGGCCGGGGGCGGGAAGGGTCAGTCGCTCTGGGGCTGGACGACAACCCGGCGCGCCGCATCCTCGCCCTCCGACGCGGTGCTGACCCCCTCGACGTGGGTGAGGGCGTCATGAACGACCTTGCGGTCGGGGGCGCTCATCGGCTCGAGTGCCTTTCGGGTTCCCGTCCGCCTGACGTCCTCGGCGATCTGCAGGGCAAAGCGGCTGAGGGCCTCCGAGCGCTTCTGCCGGTAGCCGCTCACGTCGACGTGGATGCGACCGTTGCTGGCTCCGGTCTTGCGCTGGACCACCGTCCGGGTGAGATCCTGGAGGGCCAGCAGCGTGGCTCCCTTGGGTCCGATCAGCATCCCAAGGTCCTCGCCCGTGAGGGCCAGGTCCAGCGTGTCGTCATCGGGTTGGGTGCTGGCGATGTTCGCCGAGACGCCGAACTCCTGCACCAGCCCGTGGAGGAACTCCTCGGCCACCCTGCTCTGCTCGTCCAAGGACACGTCCACCTCGTTACCTTCCCCTCTGCTTGCTCTGCGATCGGTCTGGTGCAGCTTCGAACCCTGATCGTCGTCCCGACCCGGGTCGGCCGTTGCTCGCGGCTGTCGATCCTGGTCCGAGGGAGCGGACGGAGCCGATGGGGCTCCGCGAGCGGGGTTGCGCTTCGGGCTCCCGGTGGGTGCCTCGCCCGTCTGCGCCCGGTCGCCGGCCGGGGTGCTGTCATCCTTGTCTGCCTCGGCCTTCGGCGCCCCGTTGGATCCGGCACCCTTCTGAGTGCTCTTGGCGGCCGCCCGGGAACGCGTCCGGGGCGCCGCCGTCTTCGGCTCATCGCTGACGTCGGTGGGGGACTCATCGGTGGCCGTCACCGCCCCGCTCGTCGCCGCCTCGTCCTTCGCCGCCGGGGACGGCTTGGTGGTGCGCCCGCGCCGTCGGCGGTCGTCCTTGGCGCGTGGCGCCACAGGCCGGACCCGGGCTCGGACCCGGCCCTCGGACCGCAACCGTCCGAACAGCCCATTCCTCGGCTCCTCGAGGACCTCGAACTCGGCGTCCTCCTCATCGACACCGAGCTCGTCGAGCGCCGCCTCCTTAGCGTCCTCGATGGTACGACCTGTCGTCTCTACCCATTCCATGCTCAGCGCCCTCGGCGTTTCCTGTTGGCGCCCCCACGTGCGCCGGTTCGGCCGGCGCTTGCCCCGGTGCGGGACTTGTCCCTCTGGCCGGCGCCGTCGACCGGCTTGCTGCCGGCTCCGTTCCCGCCGTTGGCTCCGTTCCCGCCGTTGGCTCCGTTCCCGCTGTTGGCCTTGGTCTTGGTTTGATCCGCAGGCTTGCCGCCCCCAGGTTGGGGCGGGCTGGCCGGCTTCGCAGATCCGTTCCCGCCGTTGGTCTTCGCGGTGTTGACCTTGCTCTGACCGTTCGGTCGAGCCGCGCCGTTGGCCGGCTTGGCCGGGCTGCCCCCTTTGGCCGGGCCGCCCTGCTTGGCTGACCCGCCCGGCTTGGCCGGGGCCGGCTTGGTCATGGCCGGCCTGGTCGTGGCCCCGCTCGCCGCCTTGGCCGCGTTTCGCTGCTCGGCCAGCTCCTGCTGTTTGGCCAGCAGGGTCTGGAACCGACTACGGGAGGCGGGCGGTTTGGCCGGTTGCTTGGCCGGGGTCTTGGTCGGGCGGGCCTTCCCCTTCCCTTCGGCGTCGAGCTCGTTGGTGTGGGCTTCGACCTCGATGACGTCCTGCGCCACCAGGGCCTTGACCTTGGGGTCGAAGCGGTACATGGCGGTCTGCTGGATGATCCGGCACACGTTGGACATCCCGTAGTACAGGACGACGCCGGCGGGGAACTGGATGCAGAACACGCCGAAGACCAGCGGCAGGAACTTCATCAGCTTGGCCTGCGGATTGTTGGCTGCGGCCGGGTTGCGCGACATCATCTGGGCCGTCTGGGCGTACTGGCTGCCGATCATGATCAGCAGCAGGACGAAGAAGGGGATGGCGGTCAGGAACGACGAGTGGGGGTTGACGGCGCTCTTGGACAGGTCCATGCCGAAGGCGTTGAGGTGCCCGTGGGCTGCCACGATGTCGTGGTACATCCTCGTGTGGGTGTTCAGGTACTCCGGCCGGGGCAGGCCACTCTTATCGACCACGCTCAGCCCGCGGATGACTCTGTACAAAGCGAAGAACACCGGCAGGGGCAGGATCGACGGCAGGCAGCTGCCGAACGGGCTGACGTTGTGCTCCTTGAACAGGTCCATCTGGGCCTGGGCAAACGCCTGGCGGTCGTTCTTGTGCTGCTCCTGCAGCTTTTTCAGCTGAGGCTGCAGCTTTTGCATGGCCAGCATCGACCGGGTGGTCTTGAGCGTCAGGGGAGAGATGATGACCATCCACGCCACGGCCAGGATCAGGATGGCGATGCCGTAGTTGGGCACGATGCTGTAGAAGAAGGCCAGCACCACCGCCACCGGCTTGGCGATCGGGTTGATGATGCCACTGCCGAAACCACCGCTGGAGTTGGTGGCGGCAAAGATTGCGACCGGGTGGAACATCAAAGAATCCTCATTCCGGAACGGGGTCGGCCCCGAAGGGCCCGAACGGACGGCACCGGCCGAGCCGGCGAACGGTCAGGCCGAGCCCGCGGACCACGCCGTGGCCGGCCAGGGCCTGAGCGGCGTATTCGGAGCAGGTGGGGGTGAACCGGCAGGGGGAGACATGCCCGGCCCGGCCCAGCTGGTAGACCCGGATCAGCCCGACGACCACTCGGGTCGACCACGGCTGGGGCCCGACCATCGGACGGTCCGGTCCCGCATCGGAGGGGAGCAGCGCCCGGGCGGGGGCGGGTGACGACGGCGCCATCAGCGACGCTCCCGTACCTCACCGGCACGGCGGGCCCGGGTGGAGATGGCAATCGCTTGTGGCACCATGGTTCGAAGCTCGTCGTAGGAGGAGAGGGCGGCGGGCGGGCCGGCGCCGATGAGGTAGGCACCGGGAGGCAACGTGGGGGCGACCTCCCGGACGATCATGCGGAGCCGGCGCCGTAGCCGGTTCCGGACAACGGCGGGACCAACGCGCTTACCGATGGCATAGGCCACGCGAGGAGGCTCCGTCGGCTGCCCTGGGACCCAGGATACCGTGATCGGGCCCGCCCTACCACGGCGCCCCCTCCCGAAGTTCTCGAAGGAGCTCCGGCGTTGGACCCGCCAGACCCTGTGACGCCCTGTCACGCGAGGAGGGGTCAGGGGAGCGGTCATGGAGGGGCGTGCCACCGTCGTAGTCCGGGTCGCCGGCGACGGGCTGCGATGTTCGGCGCTGACGATGTTCGGCGCTAGGCCGACAGCCGCTTGCGGCCCTTGAGCCGCCGCGACTTGATGATCGCCTGCCCGGCACGATCCGACATCCGGTGCCGGAAACCATGGCGCTTGGCCCGTTTCCGGTTGTTGGGCTGGAATGTGCGCTTCACCTCTGGTCTCCTCGCTGCGATCGTCGACCCTGGCCAGCGAGCGGGGGAGCATGGGGTCCCGCCGATGGTGGCCGACCCTCGGCCGGTGCGCTGTGGCGCCGGCCGCGTCGGTCTCGGGGACAACGTGTCCCACGAATGGGTGATCCTATGCCACCCCCGGTTCGACCGCCAGACGCGGTCGGCGACGCTTCCCGCCAGGTGCCACCTGCGGATGTGGCCACCGGAAGTAGCCTTGACGCGGTGACCGCATCCGGGCCGCCGCCACCGTCGGAGGACCTCGACCCGGGCCCCCCGCCGCTGCGTAGCCCCGGCCTGGCGGGGCTCTGGGCCGTCGGGTTCCTGGCCGGCGGAGCGGTGGTGGGCTCCGTGCTGGCCGGCGTCGTGGCGGCTGCGACCGGTTCGCCGACGGGGTCGGGCACCACCCTGGCCGGCGAGATCGGTCTGTGGTCGGGCATGGCGACCGCCGCTGTGTTCGTGTCCCGGCGCCACGGGACAGGGTCGTTGAGGAACGACTTCGGCCTGGCCCTCAACTGGCGAGACCTGTGGCCTGGCGCCTTGGCTCTGGGAGTCGGCCTGGTCCTCACCAACCTGGTCGCCGCCGCCTTCTCCGGCAGCCGCTTCGCCGGGAGCAACACCCAGATCATCGCCGGCCAGAAGCACAACGGGCTCGGCTTCGCCGTCATCACCGTCATCGTCGCGGTCGGCGCACCGGTGTTCGAGGAACTGTTCTTCCGTGGTGTCCTGCGGACCGCGTTGGCCGGCCGCCTGGGGTCCCACGCCGCCGTGTGGATCCAGGCCGGCCTGTTCGGGTTGGCCCACTACCAACCGACGGGCGGCTTGGGAAACGTGTCGATCATCCTTATCGTTGGATCGCTTGGCGTCGTGCTCGGCTACACGGCCAGAGCCACCAGACGCCTCGGTCCCGGCATGATCGCCCATGGCCTGTTCAACTCGATTCAAGTCGCCCTTGTCCTGACGAGCTGAGAGGGTCCACCTGGTAGGTCCCGCCCACACCGTCCAGGGGCTGCCGCCGGTCCGCGAACGCCCAGGACGGGTTCTAGCCGGCCGCCGCTCCCGGCGGTCACAAAACCTGAGTGATCTGGTCGCCTATCGGTCGGGAGCGGATAACGTGGCCAGACGAACCGAAGGAGAACCCATGGCGCTACAACTGGGCGACGAAGCCCCCGATTTCACTGCCGAGACATCCGAAGGGACGATCTCGTTCCACGAGTGGCTGGGCGAGGGATGGGGCGTGTTGTTCTCCCACCCCAAGGACTTCACGCCCGTGTGCACCACCGAGCTCGGCGCCGTGGCGAAGCTCAAGGACGAGTTCGCCAAGCGCGATGCCTTGGTGATCGCCGTCAGCGTGGACAGCGTCGAGTCCCACAAGGGTTGGATCCCCGACATCAACGAGACCCAGAACACCACGGTCAACTTCCCGATCATCGCCGACCCGGACCGCAAGGTGGCCGAGCTGTACGGGATGATCCACCCCAACGCCAGCGACAGCGTCACGGTGCGTTCGGTGTTCATCGTCGGTCCGGACAAGAAGATCAAGCTGATGATCACCTACCCCCAGAGCACCGGCCGCAACTTCGCCGAGATCGTCAGGGTCCTCGACTCGCTGCAGCTCACCGCCAAGTACTCGGTGTCCACCCCGGCCGACTGGCAGGAGGGCGGCGACGTGATCATCGCCCCGGCCATCTCCAACGAGGCGGCCAAGGACAAGTTCCCCAAGGGATGGAACGAGCAGCGCCCGTACCTGCGCCTCACCCCTCAGCCCAACCGCTGAGCGCCAGCCTGACTCCCGAGCCGACCCTCTGCTCACGGCGCCGGTCCCCGTTCGGGCCGGCGCCGTGGCGCGCCTCGACGCGATGACGGGTGGCCTGGTCCGAACGAATGAGACCGGCGTATCATCTTTACCGACGCCACACTGACGGTCAGCCACACTGACGGTCGGACACAAGGAGCTACACATGAGCAATGCCGTCATCGTCGACGCTGTGCGGACCCCGGGCGGGAAACGCAACGGGAAGCTTTCCGGGTGGCACCCGGTCGACCTGGCCGCCGAGACCCTGAGGGCCCTCGTCGAGCGCAACGGCCTCGATCCCGCTGAGGTCGAGGACGTGATCATGGGCTGCGTGATGCAGGTCGGGGCCCAGGGGCTCAACGTGGGCCGCAACGCCGCCCTGGCCGCCGGATTCCCCGAGTCCGTGGTCGGCACCACCATCGACCGTCAGTGCGGGTCCTCCCAGCAGTCGATCCACTTCGCCGCTCAGGGCGTCGCCGCCGGTGCCTATGACGTCGTCATCGCCGCCGGGGTCGAGGTCATGAGCCTGGTGCCCATGGGGGCCAGCATCGGCAGCGGCATCGGCTTCCCCTTCGGCCCCCAGGTCGGGCTGCGTTATGAGCCGATCGGCGGCCTGGTGCCCCAAGGCATCTCCGCCGAGATGATCGCCGACCGCTGGGACCTGTCCCGCGAGGACCTGGACCGCTTCGGCGCCCTCAGCCAGCAACGAGCCCAGCGGGCCACCACCGAGGGTCGCTTCGAGGGCCAGATCCTCCCGGTCCGCCAGATCGTCAAGGACAAGGAGACGG
>JALYVP010000287.1 GCA_030853185.1 Actinomycetota bacterium
CCCCACCCCATGACGAGCCCTGGGAGCGGGTGATGACCGGTTTGGATCCCGACGGATATTCGGTGGAGATCGCCCAGGGTCGGCGGGGCGAGAGCGGCGACATCTGGATCAAGGAATAGACGTCCGGTGGGCCCAGGGCTCTCCCCGTCACCGGCGCGCTCGGCAGTTGGGCGGAGCGACGGTCGCGGCCCTGCTTTTGCCGCCCTCGCTGCCGACCCCTACTTCAGCTTCGGACGCCACAGCTGAGAACCCCGCTCGGTCGTGATCGCGGCCGGGGTCCTGGCCTTCGGTCTGTAGTCGCTGCTCTCAGGTGCGGCGGACGGCCAGGATGGCGACGTCGTCGCTCAGGGGGGCGGAGGCGAAGTCCCTGGCCGCCTCCAGGAGTACCTTGCCGATGATGGTGGCGTCCTGGCCGGGGTCCCGGCGGATGATGCTGGCGATGCGCTCCTCACCGAAGAGCTGTCCGCCGTCGCGGGCTTCGGCCAAGCCGTCGGTGTAGAGGACGACGAGGTCACCGGGCGAGAGGGAACGCTCCCGCGACACGTAGGTGGCCTCGGGGTCGAGGGTGAGCAGGGGGCCGGTGGAGCTGAGGGACCGCATCTCGGAGTCGTGCCACAACCACGCCGCCGGGTGCCCGGCCGATGCGTGGCGCAGGGTGGAGGCCTCGGTGTCGAACACGACGACGCAGACCGACACCAGGTCCTCGGGCCGGCCGCTGGTGGACAGGACCTTGTTGAGCTCCTCGAGGGCCTGGGCCGGGTCCCGGTACTGGCTGAGGAAGTTGCGCAGCAGGTACTTGACCTGGAAGGCGGTGATGGACGGCTCGATGCCGTGACCGGCCACGTCGCCGATGACCGCCGCAATCCGGCCGCCCTCGGTGGGATAGACGTCGTAGAAGTCCCCCGCCATCATCCCGGTGCCCGGTTCGTAGACCCGTCCGAACTCGAAGCCGTCGATGTGGGGAAGGTCCTCGGGGGCCAGGCGGTCGGCCCACTGTCGGGGGGCGAGGTCCTCCTGGGCCAGGACTTCCTCGGCCCGCCGCTCGAGCATGGCCCGGTTCTCGGCCAGGCGGGCCTCGTCGAAGAAGCGGGGAGCGAAGCGGATGGACACGGCCACGGGCACGCCGACCGCCAGCAGTGGCAGCTCGAACCAGGCCGAGGTGGACAGGGACGCCACGAAGAGCCCGATCGTCAGGACCGAGTACAGGATGGACGTGTGCAGGTCCTTGTCGAACGCGGCTCGGACCAGGGCCACCGCGTCGTTGCCGCTGGCCGACGACGCCGTCTCCGTCTCGATGCGCCTCGACGCCCGGGCCAGGCGGGACGCGGCCCGGCCCCACAGGCCGGCGGCGATGGCACAGCACACCGCCGGGGCGAGCAGCCAGGGCTGGGCGAACATGACCAAACGGTACTACGGAGGAGGGTTCACCCGGTCCGGCGCCGAACCCGGAAGTGGAGCGGCGTGGGACCGAAGTCGAAGTGCTCGCGCACCTTGCGCTCCAGGTAGCGGAGGTAGGGGGCGGGCATGGTGCTGGTCGTGAACAGCGTGAAGGTAGGCGGGTCGGTTGCCCCCTGGGTGGCGTAGAGCACCCGGCCCCGGGGCGGGCGGTGGGCGGCCTGGGCCAGGGCCACCACCCGGTTGAGCTCGGCCGTGGGGATTCGCCGGTGGTAGGCGTCGATCGACGACCACAGGGCCGGATACAGCTTGTGGACCCCGAGGCCGGTGGCAGCCGAGACCTTCAGCACCGACGCGTAGGACAGGAACACCAGTCGGTCGGCGACCTCGGCGGCCACCGCGGCGCGGCCCTCGGCGTCGAGCATCTCCCACTTGTTGAGGATGATCACCACCGGGCTGCCGGCGGCGTCGACGCGCTCGGCGAGGCGCTGGTCCTGGCGGGTGACCCCTTCGGTGGCGTCGATCACGAGCAGGGCGGCGTCGGCCCGGTCGATGGCCTGGAGGGCCCGCACCAGCGAGTAGTACTCCGCCCCCGACGCCTCCCGGGCCCGGCGGCGCATCCCGGCCGTGTCGATGAAGCGGATGTCGCCCTCGGTCGTGGCGACCACGGTGTCGATGCTGTCGCGGGTGGTTCCGGACACGTCGTGGACGACGGATCGCTCGTTGCCGATCAGGCGGTTGAACAGCGTGGACTTGCCCACGTTGGGCCGCCCCACGATCGCTACCGCCGGCACCTTGCCGACAACGTCGGCGTCGTCGAAGCCGGCGTCGGGATCGGCCTCGGGGAGGGCGGCCACCACCGCGTCGAGGAAGTCGCCGGTGCCCCGACCGTGCAGGGAGCTGACCGGGAAAGGGTCGCCGATCCCGAGCCGGGCGAAGGCCCACACGTCCGAGTCGCGGCTCTCGCCGTCCACCTTGTTGACCACCAGCAGGGTGGGGCGGTCGGCCTGGCGAACGAGGCGGGCCACCTTGGCGTCCTCGTCGGTGATGCCCACGACGGCGTCGACCACGACGACGAGCACGGCCGCTTCGGCCATGGCCTTCTCGGCCTGGGCGCTGACCTGCTCGTCGAGGGAGCTGCCGGCGGCCAGCCACCCGCCCGTGTCCTCGATGATGAAGTCACGACCCGCCCATTCGGCGTCGAGGGGCTTGCGGTCCCGGGTCACGCCGGGGCGTTCCTCGACGATCGCCTCCCGCCGGCCGACGATGCGGTTGACCAGCGTGCTCTTGCCGACGTTGGGCCGGCCGATGACGGCGACGACGGGCAGCCGGGCCATCAGTGAGCGCCGACCAGCGCAGAGGACGACCTCAGAGCCGCCCGCAGGCTCGCCCCGTCCGCCGGGATGACTTCCACCGGGCGGGGCAATTCCCCAGGTGTGCTGCCGTCGAGGAAGCGACCGCCCGTCAGGCACGAGTCGGGCACCAGGTAGCGCCGGCCGGTGGGGGCCCGATCGAGGGTGGCCGCCAGGTCGGGTCCGGTGAGCAGGCCGGCGACGCCGGTGTTGCCGCCGAAGAACGTGTTCTCCACCACCACGACTTCCACGTCGTCGCGAACCGAGGCTACCAGCGGGGCCAGGATGGATCGGCCGTAGACGCCCGTGAGGATGGTGACCGGGGCCTTGGGTGACGCCCCCAGGGCGATGGTCCCCGCCGCCAGGCGCGGGGCCCGGTACCCGGTGGCGGGGGCGCCATCGACGGAGCCGAAGAAGCCGCCAGGACCACCGGTCGGGGCATCGGAGCGCCCCTCGAAGCGGGCCTCGAACACGCGGGCCATGCCGACGCCGTTCTCCTGCTGGGCGATGTCGCCGTAGGATTCCAGGGAGGGGAATGGCCTCCCCGCCACCAGGTAGTACTCATCGGCGGCGTACACCAGGCGGCGGCTCACGGCTGCGACGAACCGCTCCTGCCAGGCTTCGACGGTGTCGATCACCGCCCCGGCCTCGGCCCTGGTGTGGGGCCGCATGGCGCCCTCCACGTTGAAGCGGCTGACCCCGAGGGGCACGCAGGCCACGGTGGCCAGGTCCGGGTAGCGGTCGGCCACCCCGATGAGGGTGCTCTCCAGGATGTCCCCGTCGTTGACGCCCGGGCAGACCACGACCTGGCCGTGCACCTCGATGCCGTGATCGAGCAGGGCCCGCAGCCACCTGAGGCTGGTCGCTCCCCGCCGGTTGCGCAGCATCCGGGAACGCACCTCGGGGTCGGTGGCGTGGATGCTCACCCACAGCGGGGACAGGCCTTCGGTGATGACCCGTTCGAGGTCGGCCTCGGTGAAGCGGGTGAGCGTGGTGAAGTTGCCGTAGAGGAACGACAGGCGGTAGTCGTCGTCACGGGTGTACAGGCTCTTGCGCATCCCCTTGGGCAGCTGGTGGATGAAGCAGAACTCGCAGTGGTTGTCGCAGGTGCGGACCCGGTCGAACAGGGCCGCGTCCACCTCGATGCCGAGGGGTTCGTTGCCGGTGCGGCGCACGGTTGCGGGCAGTTCGAGGCCGCCGCGGCGAACCTCGACGTCCAGCTCGGGGCGGTCGGCCAAGAGCTGGTAGGCGATGATGTCTCGGGGGAGCTGGCCGTCCATGGCGACGATCTCGTCGCCGGGGAGCAGACCGGCCCGGGCGGCGGGCGACCCGGGGGTCACCGCCACCACGCGGGGCAGTGACATGGTCCCGCCAGCGTACCGGCAAGCGGGGCAGGGCCGGGTAGCGTGGTTTTGTGGCTGTCGATCGGGTACTGCTGGCATCGCCGCGGGGCTTCTGCGCCGGGGTGGAGATGGCGATCAAAGCGTTGGCATGGATGGTCCGCGTTTTCGACCAACCCGTCTACTGCTACCACGAGATCGTTCACAACCGCTTCGTGGTCGATCATTTCCGCGACCTGGGCGTGATCTTCGTCGATGACATCGCCGAAGTGCCCGAGGGCGCTCCCCTGATGC